>JAURYI010000011.1 GCA_030654015.1 Methylococcales bacterium
ATGGGCTTCGTGCCTCAGCCCATCCTATAACACTGTTATCAATAATCAGGCTAGATAACATACTCGCCAATAACGCCGCTTGTATTATCACTGCCACACCATTAATAATTCCCGCCAGTGCGGCGAATACAATCGGTTGGCGGACGGTTTTGCTTTGGGCTTTTAACCACTGCGCACAGGTTTTTTCGCGGGTGCGGTGTTGGTCGAAATAGCGTTGGTTGTCGGTTTCAGTTAGCGGCATTGCTCGGAATAGTGTTAGCTGGTTTAGTAAAGCGCATCGTGCGTGATGAATGGTCAGTCCATTCTGTAATGCTAGTTGTCTTCAACCGAGCGATTATTTTCAGCTTCAATGTGCCGTGCATTATTGCCTTCGATGGTATTAATGGTTTTAATTTGTGCGGGCGAAGCCTCAAAAATTTTCTTCAACACAAACCAGTTTACTGTTTCAACATAAGGCGGTGTGGTTAATGAGCCTTTATAGTGATAGTGATGCCCTAAATCACCCGATGATAAAAGATCGTGTAATTTAATGCTATTCGCTTTTACAAGCTGCTTGCCGTTTTTATGAGGAATAACGCTTAAAAACTCATTAATAAACGGACTTTCCTTGCCCATTTTGAATAAAATACTGATGACTAAATAATGCGGTGTTGTTGAATTTTCCGCATTCACGCCCACAATATGCAGCTCCATTGGATAGGTAACGCCATCAATAAGATGTTCTGCGGGGGTATGAAAGTGCATTTGTTTGAACATATAAGTCAAACCCTCGGTGGTAATGCGACTGCCTGATTTAAAATCAAGCTGGACGGTATGCCCCAAATTTTCAACGGCAGTAATTTTATCTTCAAAATGAATAGTGAATTTACGCGCTTTACGCCCTTTTGTAATATCAGCAGTTAATATATTAATCGGCGACTGATATTTGCCAGGGTCACGACTGGGTACACTGTATTTTGCCGCTTCTTGCTCACGCACGTTAACGCCATCGACAGCGATAGCCTGTTTATTGCAGCTGGACAATAAAAGGCTCAGCAATAGCGGTAATAAGGTTGGTGGTTTATTGATGCTCATCATGGCTGACATGAGTGGTTATTAATCAAGTTTGCTGTCTTTGACATCGGTATCATCAGGGCAACCATAATTTTTTGCGGTGTACGATAATAAGCTGATAGAAAAACTTAAAATAACAATTGCCATAGCAATACCAATTAATAAATACAGATGAAAATTATCCGCCACTTCCTGTACATCAATCACTAAATGCCGCGACAGTGCGGTGATGGCAACATAAATAAAAAACTGCACGGGTAAACGATGCGTTTTGAAATAAATGCCCACCATCGAACCTAATTCCAGATAAATAAACAGCAATAAAATGTCTTCTAAACTAGCGTGTCCTGACTTTATCATGTCAATGTAATCGTGTACGGCTGACCAGACAATCGTTGCCCCGATGCCGAACAAGGCAATGTAGTGAAAGGTATCCACTAAATCATTGCCCAGTTTTTGAATAAACGCTTTTTTATTGTTCATCATCAACAGGCGTGTATTTGATTGCACGTTTGTCTAATCAAGTCATTAACTGTTTCTGTGGCAGGAAAACCAGCATTCTCACCCGCATAAGTAACCACGCCAACTGTGACATCAATGGTTAAATCACGCGGAGCTTTTATGTCGGTCATAATGTGATTTCTAAACTGCGCCGCTGTCGTTTCCGCACGTTTTAATGATGCACCGGGTAAAACGATGAGCAGCACTTGTTGATTCATCCGTGCTGCAATATCCACGCCTTCGCGGATTTCTTCTTTAAGATAATCCACCACATTACGCAACACGGTATCGCTTTCATAATCCAATAGCTGATGCTGGCGGTTAAAATCTTCTAAACTCACGGCAATCATGGAAAACGGAAAACCATTGCGGCGGGAATTTTCCACTTTTTCGCGTAAGCGCGTCATCATCACGTCTTTGGTAAACAAGCGCGTGACGGGGTCTAGTGGAACGTGTTCTTTTTCAAAGGTTTCCTGTGCTTCAAAGCGCAGAATATGCAAAATGCCTAACGAGCAAGCCAGTAATAAACCTAATATCCAACTGAAATACCACATGATAATCTCCTAATAAGCCGTGTGATCGTTGTTTTGAATATGCGCGAGGGTAATTTTGCCCGACAACACGCGGAACACCCAAGTGGTATAAATAATAATAATCGGTAAAAAAACCACCGTGACCCAAAACATAATCGCCAAGGTGGTATGGCTGGAACTGGAATCCCATACGGTTAATGAATGGTTAATTGATTGACTGGCAGGAATTAAAAACGGAAACATCGACACGCCCGCCGTTAGAATAATCGCCGCAATGGTGAACGAACTGCTGATAAACGCCGATTTTAAATACTGCTGTTTTGATAGCAGGATCGTCAGCGTAGCCGACATAAAACCCAAGCCGGGGATCAGAATTAACAGCGGATACTGTCGGTAATTGGACAGCCATAAACCAGCGGCTTTTTCCACTACCTTTTTCAAAGGATTGGATGGCGCGTCATGGAGTAGGGTTGACGTGATGGCATAACCGTCAATATTGGCTATCCACACCCCTGCTAACGCAAAAATCGCCAGTGTGATGATGCCAAACAGCATGACCGTTTTTTGACAACGTTGCTGAATATCACCTTCGGTTTTGATTTGCAGATACGCCGCGCCGTGCAGCGTCAACATAGCGACACTGAGCAAGCCAGACAGCAAGGCAAACGGATTGAGCAAGCCCCAAAAACTGCCGTCATAAAAAATTCTCATGTCATTATCAAAATGAAACGGCACGCCTTGTAATAAATTACCGAACGCCACGCCAAAAATCAGCGCGGGGACGAATCCGCCGATAAATAAGGCTTTATCCCAGTTGCTGCGCCATTTTTCGCTGGGTAATTTACTGCGATAATCAAAACCCAACGGGCGCATCATCAAGGCGAATAGCGTCAGCAATAAGGCAAAATAAAAGCCTGAAAATGCCACGGAATACGCCATTGGCCACGCGGCAAATAATGCGCCACCCGCAGTGACAAACCACACTTGATTGCCTTCCCACGTTGGCCCGATGGTGTTAATAATCACCCGTCGCTCGGTATCAGTCTTACCCAAAAACGGTAATAAAATTGCTGTGCCTAAGTCAAAGCCGCCCATGATGGCAAAGCCAATGAGCAACACACCTAAGAACAGCCACCAAATACAGCGTAATGTTTCATAATCAAACATGGCTCACTCCTTCTTCTTGGGTAATTTCAAAATGGTAACGCCCTTTGTGCAGACTGCTAGGGCCTAAACGAATGAATTTGAGCATTAAAAACAGTTCAATCACCAGAAACAGCGTGTACAGGGCAATAAAGCCAGACAAGCTAATATATAAATCCCATTCAGTCAGCGAAGACGCGCTTAAAAAAGTCGGTAATACTTCGGCAATCGTCCACGGTTGCCGTCCAAATTCCGCGACAAACCAGCCTGTTTCACAGGCTATCCACGGCAACGGCATTATGTAAAGACTCCATTTTAATAACGTGGTTTGCCGACAACGACGCAGAGAACTGGCAAACATTGCCCAGATGAATACACCTAACATGACAAAACCACAGCCGACCATGATACGAAATGTCCAAAATAACGGCACAACTCTGGGTATGGAATATTGTGCGGCTGATTCAATTTGCGCATCCGTGGCATCAGTGACTTTTTCGGTATAGCGTTTTAGCAATAGCCCATAGCCTAAATCTTTTTTATAGCGATTAAACTCGGCGATATTTTCTGGCGTTTTTTCACCCGTGCGTAATTTTTGCAATAAGCCGTAAGCTTTCATGCCTTCACGGACGCGCAGACGGTTTTTTTCTAAAATTTCTGTTAAGCCCGTAATCGGTTCATCAATAGAACGGGTGCCGATTAAGCCCAACACCCACGGGATTTTTATCGCGTAAGCGGTCTCCATTTTTTCTTGATCAGGAATACCAATAGCCGTAAATGAGGCGGGCGGCGGTTCGGTATGCCATTCAGCTTCAATCGCGGCAAGTTTGGCTTTTTGTACCTCGCCATCGGTGTAACCGCTTTCATCACCTAACACGATGACCGACAAACACGCCGCTAAGCCAAAGCCTGCGGCGATAGTATAAGAACGCCGAGCGAAGGCGGCATCACGCCCTTTGAGCATATAGTAGGCACTGATACCCAACACAAAGGCGGCGGCAGTGGTATAACCAGCCGCTACTGTATGAACAAATTTCACTTGCGCCGCTGGGTTAAAAATTAAATCGCTGAAATGCGTGACTTCCATGCGCATGGTTTCATAATTAAACTCTGCTCCTACGGGGTTTTGCATCCAGCCGTTAGCAACCAAAATCCACAATGCCGATAAATTCGTCCCGAAAGCCACTAACCAAGTGACGATTAAATGCTGCCATTTGGGTAATTTATCCCAGCCGAAGAAAAATAAACCGACAAAGGTGGCTTCTAAAAAGAACGCCATCAAGCCTTCAATCGCCAGTGGTGCGCCGAACACATCACCGACATAATGTGAAAAATACGACCAGTTCATGCCGAATTCAAATTCCATCGTCAAGCCTGTTGCCACGCCCAACGCGAAATTAATACCAAACAATTTGCCCCAAAATTGGGTCATGTCTTTGTATATTTCTTTACCCGTCATTAAATAAGTGGATTCCATAATCGCTAATAAAAACGACAAACCCAAGGTTAATGGCACGAATAAAAAATGATACAACGACGTGGCGGCAAATTGCCAACGCGATAAATCCACGACTGCTTCTGAAATCATTACTGTCTCCTGATAAATTTAAAAATCTTTCTTTCGATTCGGCTGCGACTCTTTCGCAACCCAGCGCATAACTATTGGATTCCTGTTACTCCCAACTGCTTAACCGCATCTTCGGTACGAAAAAATACCTGCCCCGTGAGTTGCCGTAAAAAATCGGTTTTGTGCAATTTATCCAGCACAGGGCCTTTAGCTTCGGAAATATTCAAGGTTTTGCCTGCGGCTTGTAATGCCTGATTCAAACTTTCCAATGCGTCAAGCGCGGTAGTGTCGATGTCACTGACTGAGGTAAAAATCAGTACGATGTGTTTAGTGTCAGGTTGGCGTTTTAATTCGGTGACTAAAAATTCTTCGATGTAGTTGATGTTGGCAAAAGTCAGGCTTTCATCAATGCGGATTAATAGTAAGTGATGCCATGTTTCTACATGATGGCGTTTGATGTTGCGATAATGTTCGGTGTCGGGGACTCGTCCGACCACGGCGATATGCGGCTGACTGGCTTTGCGTAAATGACTGGCAATAGTCAGCATAATGCCCAACATGATACCTTCTTCTATGCCTAATACCAGCACACCAAGTAAGGTCACTGCCTCGGCGATACCGTCGCCTCTGTCATAAGCCCAAGTATGTAGAATGGTTTTCAGTTTTACCAACGGGGTAATGGCAACCAAAATAATGACTGCTAATGCCGCTTTAGGAATATTGGTAAACCAAGGGCTACAAAACATAACGGCTACGGCTAATAATACGGCGGCAATCAACATTGCCATTTGCGTCCGTGCGCCTGCGGAAAAATTCACCATTGTGCGACTGAAACCACCTGCGACAGGCATTCCGCCTGATAATGCGGCGGCAATATTAGCGACACCCAAGCCGATGAGTTCTTGATTAGGGATAATTTTTTCGCTGCGTAAATTGGCAGTGACTTTCGCAATGGCAACACTTTCAACATAAGCAATTAAGGCGATAAACGCCGCATAGGGGAGTAATAATTTTCCGCGTTGTCCTAGCGAGTCAGTCATTACATTCATGCTTAACTCAGGAAAACCAGCGGGTACGACACCGACTACGGCGATAGATTGCCCCTCATTAAGCAGCAGACTCACGACAATTGTCGTGAGTACCACAGTCAATAATGGCCCGCATTTGCTGACAGCGGTAATGATGACTGGTTTTACGCCCATTTTTTTCAATAGTGTCGGCAATAACTGACTGAATAATAACAATAAAGCCAATGCACCGATGCTCAGCAAGAGCGTGGTGCTATTAAAGCCCTGTAGATAAGTGGTATAGCAAGCAATATCTATGCCGCATGAGGGCGTTTTTAAGCCCAGTGTTTGCGGTAATTGACTGCCGATAATCAATAACGCCGCGCCGCTGGTGAAGCCCGTCAACACAGGATGACTGATAAAATTGACCAAGCCGCCCATGCGTAATACCGCCATGAGCAACATGATGATGCCGCTTTCCAGTGATAATACGATGGCACTTTGTACGGGATTGCCTAAGGCGGCGACAGCGGGTGCGGTTAAGGCACTGGCAATCATAATCGCGGCAATCGACACAGGCCCGACCGATAGTGTGCGACTGGTTCCCAATAAAGCGTACATAATCGGCGGTAAAATACTGGCATACAGCCCCAGTTGCGGCGGTAAACCTGCCAGTATGGAATAAGCAATGCCTTGAGGAACCAGTAAAATAGCCGTAATAATGCCCGCGAACAGATCATCAGCAAAATCCTGACGTTGGTAAGTTTTCAACCAATCAATGATGGGTAAAAAGCGGCTTAGAGAGTATGTGTTATCAAACATCATCATGAATCACGGCTTAGGATTTAAGGAAAATCGAGCATAAAAGGGCTTATTCGGTGCGTAAACAGTGACCGAAGGTAAATTAATTAAAGGTGCTTATTCAGGTGTTGGTCGTAGCCGACGGGCGTGGCACGCTGTCCAGCATGGCAAGTCCCGCAATCAGGCTTACTGTTGCCAAAATCAAAAAACCAGTACCGAAAAACCATAATATGATGGGTAAACTGAAAAAAAACGTGCGTATACCAAACGTATAATAACTGCCCGCTCTGTTCAGATAGGCGGCGGTTTGTTGATATAAAGCGTCGTCCGTGGATTCGTTGTAAGGCAGATTAATCATGTAGCCGACGTGATTGAAAAAGCGGATTGCCATTGCAAAATAGTAAAAGGCAATGGCGAAACTTAACAGCAACAGCCCCAGTTTTATCAGCCACAATTCGCTGGGTGTCTGGCAATTCAACATCAACGGATGCAGATTTTGTGTCCATTGCCCGATTTTTTCGCCCAGATTCAACACGCCAATGATTAAAAACATGGCAGTTGTTGCCATAAAACTAGCTGCCATTACCGAGTTACGCAGGGTTTGAATGGCAAGAATTTCCTGCTTGCCGCTGCTCATTATCATCTTTACCCAGCGGTCTCTTATCATCGCATTGACGGCGTGGACACTGGAATCAGGCAGTCGGCGAGTGCGTCTTTTTAAATAGAGATAATAAAACAGTATCAATAAGCAACTGATAGTAAAGGCAATAAGATCACAGGGCATTGATTTTTTCCTTACTTTAAAAAGGAGGTGCAAGGTAAAAAGTAAAAGAAAGGGGGGCTTTGTACTTTGAACCTTGCTGACCTTTTAGTCTTTATCGACAAATTTTTCCGCGTAACTGGCTAAATGCGGAATATCAAAGCGATAGCCTTTCAGCATTAACTGCCAATACATCCACGGGAAACCGATTTTTTTACCAATCCACCAGATCCAGCGGCTTTTTCTTGGGTCAAGCAGCGGGAACGAAGGTGTGACTTTACCGCCGTAGGAAAATTCCGCCAATATCACGCCGCTTAGTGAGGTGGTTAACGGGCATGATCCGTAACCGTCATAGCCTTCGCGCAGTGCGTTGTTTTTCATTACGTTGACAATGTTATCGACCACAACGGGTACTTGTTTACGCACCGCCGCCGCTGTTTTGGCATTGGTGGTACACGCGACATCACCCAAGCTAAATACGTTAGGGTATTTGCTGTGTTGCAGGGTTTTATCATTGACATCGACCCAACCCGCCGCATTGGCTAACGGGCTGGTTTTAATAAAATCAGGCGCACTTTGTGACGGCGTGACGTGAATCATGTCAAATGTTCTGTTGACCTGCGTTTTGTTACCATCCGCATCAGTGACTTCAAAGGTTGCGGTTTTATTCGCGCCATCAATTGCCACCAGATTGGTATTGAAGTTGGTTTTAATGCCATATTCGGCAACCACTTTATTTAAGGCTTTAGCAAAAAATGGAATACCGAACATTGCAGGCCCTGCATTGCAGAACTCAACACTGAATTTATCCAGAATGCCTTTTTTACGGAATCTGTCTGCGGCTAAATACATGATTTTTTGTGGTGCGCCCGCACATTTAATCGGCATGGGTGGTTGCGTGAATAATGCCGTACCCGACCCTTTAGCCACCATTTCCTGAATACATTGCCAAGTATATTCCACTGTGTCAGGTGAATAGTTGCTGCAAACATTGTTTTTGCCGATAGTATCTTTCAAGCCTGCGATTTTTTGCCAGTCCAGTTGCAAGCCGGGGCAGACAACCAGATAGTCATAACTGACTACTTCGCCTGAACGCAAGGTGACCGTGTTGGCTTCAGGTTGAAAGGTTTCCGCGTAATCTTTCAGCCATTTAACCGAGGGGTGGATTAAATCGGCTTCATTTCTAGTGGTTTGTTTCATCGTGTACGCACCGCCACCGATGATGGTGAAACCGGGTTGGTAATAGTGCTTTTCAGACGGTTCGATGATGGCTATATCAATGTTTTTGTCTTGACGACGCAGGGTATTGGCAACGGAAACGCCCGCTGCGCCGCCGCCGACGATTAAAAGGGTATGGTGTTGTGACATTATTTATTCCTCATTTTTTATGGTTATGGTTATGGTTTGGGTGTAAGGTGTAAAACATCTTGCACCTGTGACAGTGTAACGCAATCATTTAAAAGCTGTCCTATAGACCTGCGCCGTTTTTAACACGGCGCAGGTCTCAATAAACAGACTATGCTTGCGCTTTTTGCCACGCCTCAAAACCACCCGCCATAGACAGCACGGTTGTGTAACCTAAGGTCTGTAAAGTGTGTGCAGCCAGTGCTGAACGTCCGCCCGTGCGGCAATAAATCAAAATCGCTTTGGACGCATCCGCTAATTCAGGCACGGTATTAACTTTAAATTCAATCACGCCGCGTGGTAACAATATTGCGTTGTCAATATGACCTGCCGCGTATTCACTTTCTTCGCGGGTATCAATCAGGGTGATATTGCCTTCTGCCAACAATTGTTTGGCTTTGTCTACATTGACTTCGGTAATCTGTTGTTTAGCTGCCGCCACTAAATCCACGCCTGTCATTTTAGGGCGTGCAGAACAACTCGCTCCCTGTTCTTCACGACGGGCGACCGCATCCTGACGTTCATTTTCATCCAAGCCGCAATAACGGTTAGCAGGCACAGATTCATCAATCAAGCGTGGTCTGGGCAGATTGAGATTGGTCATAATTTCAATGAACTCTTCACGGCTTTTACCTGCTAAACGCTGATTAGTGGTGCGCTCCTGATGAATGTTGCTGACCCAGCGTTCTGAGTAATCATGCCCTGGATAAACCAGCGTATCATCAGGCAGTGTGAACAGTTTTTGGGTAATGCTATCGTACAGATCACTGGCAGAACCGCCTTGAAAATCGGTGCGTCCACAGCCGCCGATAAATAATGAGTCACCCGTAAATACTCGCTCACCGCATAAATAAGACGTACAGCCAGGGGTATGACCGGGTGTGGCAATGGCTTTAATTTCTATATCGCCCAATTTAAAAACATCCCCATCATGCAGTTGTACATCTGCCAACTGCGCTCCGCCTTTATGACTGACACAGGTTTGCGCGCCTGTCCGTTGACGTAACAAACCGCTGGCGGTGATATGATCGGCATGAACATGAGTTTCAAACGAATATTTCAGTGTTACACCGTGTTCTGCCAACAAAGTCATGTAAGTTTCAATCTGGGTATTAACAGGATCAATAAATGCAGCTTCTTTACTGACTTCGTCAGCAAGAAAATAAGTGTAAGTCCAAGTTTCTTTATCAAATAATTGTTTGAATAACATGATGTCTCTCCGAAATAAATATCGTCGTTAGGGTGTGTACATTAACTTAAGCAAAGGTCGTGCCAAATTGTGATGTGTTGATTTACAGGCAGTGGGTAGTCAAGAATGTTTCATTTTGTGTTTCATGTTTCATTATTTGTTTCAGTGTTTCACGATATTGTGAAACACTTGCGATTGTTTCTACTGTGTTATTATTAAATCCATTGTTTTTAGACATGTCTGCCAGTCCTTGAAGAACTGGCAGACATTAATATCACAACCCGCAACCAAATTGTTAATCGGTATCGAATTATGACATTGAAGCTATCATTTTATAAGGCAGACAAGCAGGACGCAGAGTCATTGACTGCGTTGATAAACTCAGCTTATCGCGGTGAAGTCAGTCGAACAGGCTGGACGACCGAAGCGGATTTGCTCGATGGGCGCAGAACGGATGTTGATGAGGTGCTAAGGCTAATCGCCGCTGACGATTCGATGTTTATCGTGTGCAAAGCTGCTTCAGAGTTACAAGGCTCGATACATTTACGCAATACCGAAGACGGCGTTCATATTGGAATGTTCGCAGTCAATCCGACATTACAAGGTCACGGTATCGGCAAAGCCTTATTGCAAGCGGCAGAACTTGCCGCGCAAAAAACATGGTCGGCACATCGGTTTGTGATGGTGGTTATTTCCTGCCGCCACGAGTTAATCGCATTTTATGAACGGCGCGGCTATCGCTACATGGGAGTAAACAAAGCCTTTCCGCTCAATCCCTCAGTATGGACACCCAAAGTAGCCGATTTAGCATTAGTGATATTGGAAAAAACGCTGTTATCTTGATAAGTTGTTTGTACAAAGTCGGCGAGTACATATTATGCAAACGACTGCTGGATGGCATTTAAAATGCTAGTGTAGTTCGCATGATGACATAATCGCCTGCGATGTGATTATTTACATTATATTCGCGTAACCATTTAGTCGAAAAACTGACTTCATGATCCAGCAGGTTGGCGTTACATAACAGCGTTGAACCGATGCTGCCTGCACTGAGATACTTAAAGTGTAGAAAATAAACAGGCGAAGATGTTTAAATAGTTGTACGGCATAAGGGCCAGTTTGTATAAAGTTTTAGGATAAAATAACAGTGTGCAGTCATTCAGGCACTGTCATACTGACACATAAAATAATGATAATAATAAACGCATGAAGCTGCACAGATATTTAAAGATGAATCAGCGATTTAATTCAAACTATTCAACACGCACATGAATGTTGCACGCAAATTGCGGCTGATTGTTTTTATCAGTGTCACGATGGTGGCATTGCCTTCGTCGGCGTTGATTTATTTGTTCACCAAAGAAAATCTTTTAACCAACGAAAAATCAACTTTATTAGCTGAAACTCAGGCATTAATGGCTAATCATGAGAGCCGATTGAATGTTGTCACCCCCAGTCTGAAAATTCTGGCAGAAATGCTCAATAAGGCGTTTTCAGCACCTTCACGAGCGGATGAGTTGGCAGACTTTAATCGGTTAGTAAGAAAGGATGCCGATGGCGCGTGGCGCAGTGGCGAAGGTTTTGATGGTACGCTGGAGGCGGGTATCTTTTTACCCCCCGATATACATCTGGATAATCAGAAAAAACGTTTTTATCTGCGTAGTAAACAAATATTAGATGTGTTTGGTAATGCCAGTAAGTCATTTTTTACTAATGTGTGGCTGTTGACTTATGATAAAAGTGGGGTCATCTATAATCAAGCCGTGCCTGATTTTGTTCGACTCATGCCTGCTGATAATGATTACACACAAACACCGTGGATAACCTACCTCAACCCCACGCTGAATCCCGAGCGCGGCTTGCGTTGGACACCATTATTATTTGATCCTGTGCCGAAAAGCTGGATGATTAGTGCCGTTTATCCGCTGTATGTCAACGATAAATGGATAGGCACAGTGGGACATGATATTTATCTTAAAACCATATTGCCGTCTTTATTTAATCCTGCCCAGCGTTATGCGGGTGAACAGCATTTTCTACTCGATGATAAGGGGCAGTTTATTCTTGCGGGTCCTTGGCAACAACAATTAGAAGCCAATCCTGCGGCATTCACAATGGATGCCATTAATGAAACCAGTGCGGTAGCGATGCTACACACTGAGTTAAACAATCAGGCGCGCATTTTTCCCCAACGGGTGACCTTAAAAAATCGGGAATATATTGCGGTGGCAATTATGATGCGCCCTGTGGGTTGGCGTTATTTTCGACTTGCTCCTGTGGATGAAGTGATTGCTCCCATTCAGACGTTATTTTCCGTGTTGTTCAGTGCGATTTTCATGATGGCTCTGCTGATCGGTATTTTAATCGAGTTCGTGGTCAGTCGTAATATTGTGAGACGTTTATGGTTATTGGCAGAAGCGGTACGCCAGTATAGTCTGGGTGACTTTAGTGTACGAATGTGCTTGACAGGCGATGATGAAATTACCACTACGGCGCATGATTTTAACAGCATGATTGATAAAATCGAACAGCAACGCAAAGTAGAAATCAAACTATTACAGCGCGACAGAATGGCAATCCAATGTGCGCGTGACGGTATTTATATTCTTGATAAAAATGGTCTTTTAATAGAGGCTAATCCTGCATTTTACGCAATGCTGGGCTATAACCCCGTAGATTTACTGGGGTATTCTGTCGCTGTTTGGAATAAACAATGGACGGATGAGGAGTTGGCAACAAAAGTATATGATCTGTTGCATTATCAAAATGCGTTGTTTGAAACAGTGCATTGCCGTAAAGATGGCGTGTTGCTGAATGTTGAAATTACCACGGTGGATATTGAACTGGATGATCAGCATTATTTGTGGTGTTCAAGTAGGGATATTACCGAACGCAAAAAAGCTGACCAGCATATTCTACAGTTAGCCCATTTTGACACATTGACACAGTTACCTAATCGCAGTCTGCTGATTCAGCGTGTCGAATTTGCACTTGCGGGTGCGCAGCGTAATAACAATCAATTGGCAGTGATATTTCTTGATCTGGATCATTTTAAACATATCAATGACACACTCGGTCATGCGGCAGGTGATGATTTATTGATACAGGTCAGTCAACGGATGTCGGTCACGGTGCGTGAAGATGACACGGTGTCCCGACCGGGCGGTGATGAATTTATTCTTATTTTACCGAATACCAATGCCGACGGTGCGGCGCGTGTTGCTGAAAAACTGCGCTGCGCCATGCTCAAAGGCTATCAGATTGACCAACAGGAGCTATTTGTAACTGCCTCTATCGGCATTGCTGTTTATCCTGATGACGGTAAAAATTTTGAAGAGTTATCGCAGTGTGCTGATGTTGCCATGTACCGTGCCAAGCAGGAAGGGCGTAATACTTATCGGTTTTTCACCGCTGAAATGCAGACGCATTCAGCGCGTATATTACAGCTGGAAAACGCCCTGCGGCGTGCGCTGGAATTAGGGCAGCTACAGTTGTACTACCAGCCGCAGCTGTCTTTGCAGGATGAAGGGCGTATTATCGGCGTAGAAGCCTTACTGCGCTGGAACTCTGATTTCGGATTAATTTCACCTGCCGAATTTATTCCCATTGCCGAGAACAGCGGGCAGATTATACAAATTGGTGAATGGGTATTACGCACCGCAGTCGCACAGTTAAAAACGTGGCTGGATCAGGGAATGCAGCCATTTGTAATGGCGGTTAATATTTCCGCCATGCAGTTTCGTCAAGCCGACTTACCCGATTTAGTGCTGCACATTCTCGAAGAAGCACAGCTGCCTACACAGTATCTGGAGTTAGAACTGACTGAAAGTGTGGCAATGGGCAATCCCTTGGCGGCTATTGATATTATGGCTAATTTCCACGCTCGCGGTATTCGTTTGGCCATTGATGATTTCGGCACGGGCTATTCGTCATTAAGCTATCTGAAATCGTTTAAAATCCATAAACTCAAAATAGATCAATCGTTTGTGCGCCATCTCGTGGAAAATTCGGAAGACCAAGCAATTGTGAATGCGGTTATCGACTTGTCACATAATTTAGGATTTATAACCATTGCCGAAGGCGTAGAAACCGCCGCTCAACTTGCGTATCTGCAAGCCCAAGACTGTGACCAAATACAAGGTTATTATTTCAGCAAGCCGTTACCCGCCGAACAGTTTGAAGCCTTTGTGCTAAATCAAAGCAAACCATGTTCTGCGAATGAATAGGGCTGCCCGTCACCGATAATAAAATGATCCAGTACGCGGATGTCAAATAATGCTAACGCCTGTTTGAGTTTTTCAGTGATGTGTTTATCAGCGGTACTCGGTTCGGCAATACCTGAGGGATGATTATGGGCAAAAATGACGGCGGCGGCGTTGTGGTGCAGGGCTTGTTTCACCACTTCTCTAGGATACACACTCGCACCGTCTATCGTGCCTCGGAATAATTCATCCAGTTGAATGACGCGGTGTTGATTGTCGAGAAATAAACAGGCAAACACTTCATAGCTATAGCCGCGCAGTTGTGCGCTGAGATAGGCGCGGGTAATGTCGGGACTGGTGAGCGCATTGCCGCGTTGCAGCACTTCTTTAAAATGCCGTTTTGCCATTTCCATCACCGCTTGCAATTGCGCGTATTTGGCATCACCCAAACCATGTGCCTGACAAAAGCGTTGCTGATCGGCATCTAATAAGGCTTTTAATGAACCGAAATCGGCGAGTAAATCGCGGGCTAAATCGACGGCGGATTTACCTTGTACGCCTGTACGCAGGAAAATGGCGAGTAGTTCAGCATCAGTCAGTGCGGCTGAGCCGCGTTGTAAAAGTTTTTCGCGGGGTCGGTCTTCTGCCAGCCAATCCTTAATCGCCATAACGTGTTTCCTTGTTGAAGTTGGAAATTAAGCATAGAAGAATTTACCCAGACTTGCCATAATAACGGCTTTTATTATTTTATTGGAGTGACTTTGAAGCGTATTTTGCTGGGTGTCAGCGGGGGGATTGCCGCTTATAAAGCCGCTGAGTTGGTCAGGCTATTGCGTAAGCAAGGTTGTGAAGTGCAGGTGGTGATGACGCAATCGGCAATGCAGTTCATCAGTCCGCTTACCTTTCAGGCATTGTCGGGTCATCCTGTGCATACCGAGCTGCTGAATGCCGATGCTGAAAATGCGATGAGCCATATTAATCTGGCGCGTTGGGCGGACGTGTTGCTGATTGCCCCCGCAACTGCCAACACACTGGCGAAATGCAGTCACGGCTTAGCGGATGATTTATTATCTACGCTGTATTTAGCGGCGCAATGCCCCGTTTATGTCGCGCCTGCGATGAATCAGGCGATGTGGCATAAAGCCGTCACGCAGGAAAATATTGCAAAACTTAAAACGCATGGTGTGATTATGATTGCCCCCGAAGCAGGTGAGCAAGCCTGTGGTGAGTCGGGGATAGGTCGAATGGCAGAACCCGCAAGCATTTGTGCGCAGTTACTGGCTGCACCTGTTACCCAGTATTTACACGGTGTGCGCGTGTTAATCAGCGCAGGCCCGACGCGCGAACCCCTAGACCCTGTGCGTTATATCACTAATCGCAGTTCGGGAAAAATGGGTTACGCGCTGGCTAAAGCGGCAGTTAAAGCGGGTGCGAAAGTAACGCTGGTCAGTGGGGCTGTTAGTTTAATCGCACCTGATTCAGTCGAATTAGTGCGCGTAGAAACCGCAGCTGAAATGTATGCGGCAGTCATGGCAAGGGCATCGACGTGTGATATTTACATCGGTGCGGCGGCGGTGGCTGATTACAGCCCTACGATGCAGCCGCAGAAAATAAAAAAACACGCATCACAAAGCACTATAATCCTGCAAAAGACCAAAGATATTTTAGCCAGCGTGGCAAGTCTTGATTCGCCGCCTTTTACGCTTGGCTTTGCCGCTGAAACGGAGTGTCTTGACGAGTACGCGCAAAAAAAATTACACGAAAAAAATCTCGATATGATTGCCGCCAACTGGGTAGGACGCGAGCAGGGCGGTTTTGATAGCGAACAAAATGCGTTGCAGGTTTTCTGGGCAACTGGTCAGAAAACCTTGGCAATGACAGACAAAACACAATTGGCAGAACAATTAATGTTGTTATGTGCAGAGAGATTTAATGAAAAAAATACAATTTAAAATTCTGGATACCCGGTTGGGTAACGAGATTCCATTACCTGAATATGCCACTACAGGCGCGGCAGGGTTGGACTTGCGTGCCTGTTTGCCTGAGGCGACGGTACTGAATGCAGGCGAAACTCTGTTAATTCCAACAGGTTTGGCAATTCATATTGATGACACGGGGTTGGCGGCGGTGTTATTGCCCCGTTCAGGATTGGGGCATAAACATGGTATTGTGTTGGGTAATTTAGTCGGGCTTATCGACTCGGATTATCAGGGGCAGGTATTTGTGTCTTGCTGGAATCGCAGTGATACCGCCTTTACCATTCATGTGGGCGAAAGGATTGCACAAATGGTATTTGTCCCCATTGTGCAAGTCGAACTTGAGCAGGTTGATACGTTTGAGCAAAGCTCGCGTGGTCACGGTGGCTTTGGTCACACAGGTCGTCATTAAGCTGATTTTTTATTTGGAGTGATAACAATGGTACGACTTTTTTCTTGGTTAGCAGCAATTACCATGCTGATGTTTTTGATTTCCGGGGCAGGTATTTACTGGATGTCTCATATTGCGATTTCAAACTCAAAAGAAGAATCCGCTACGGCGATTGCCAAAGCGGTTGCCGCAACGCTATCGGCACAAATAGACCTGCTTAATAAAACCATAGATAAAATAGTGGATGATCCAGAAGTATTGGCTGTTATTAGCAATGCCAATCCTGTCCAGTTAAGTGCGACGGCTGCAAAATTAGAAAAATACTTTCCAGAAGTATTGAAAATCAGGTTGTTTGTGCCAGGAGTCAGCCCGACTGATGATCAGGTTATACCCAAAATGAGTTTTGCTGATATTGAAATGGTACGCGAAACCTTCACCAAAAATCGTCTGCCCAGTATACAAGGCGATCAGGGAGCTGACAGACATTTAGCCATTACCCGCCCCATTAAGCGCAACAATGAGGTCATCGGGGTAATATTGGTGAGTTTGAATTATGATTTTATCAGTAAAAATATCCGCACTGCTGCGGTAAAAGATGAGTACATTGAATTAAAACAGGACTTATTGGCTTTAGGTGTCTCAGGCGCGAAAATCAATACCGACAAAGCTGCCCGCGTCAGTATAAAAGTACCCAGTGCGACGGAATGGGAAATTATTTACTACTATGTTGATGGTATGGAATTAACCGAAATGACGGTCTCAGGAACTATTGTATTAGTGTCTGGATTAATAACCCTGCTGGCTTTCTTTTCTATTCATCGTCAATTATCAGGTTTATTAACACAAGACGTGAACTGTGTGATGAAAGCCATTAAAGATATGATGACCACACAAAAACTCTATAGCACTTATCCTGTCAATCTGGCTGAAATGGATGGCGTGATTCCAACTCTGGCGCAATTTAAACGAGTTCTGGATCAGGATAACAATAACGATGACACGATTCCCGATAATTACGATGATGTGCATCTGGATAATTTCTTTGATGATTAAGACAGCATGGATTTATCCCGACTTTGCCATCCTAAATAACTAACAATAACTAAAGTAATATGATGAAAAAAAGAACAGCCCACCAGATAGCCGATGTATTAATCGAAGCATTACCTTATATCCAGCGTTTCAAAGGCAAAACCATCGTGGTTAAATTTGGTGGCAACGCGATGGTCGATGAAGAACTGAAACACAGTTTTGCGCGTGATATTGTGTTGATGAAACTGGTCGGACTCAATCCGATTGTCGTGCATGGCGGCGGCCCGCAAATCGGTGACTTGCTGACCCGATTGGGCAAAACCAGCGAATTTGTTGATGGAATGCGCGTCACTGACAGCGAAACAATGGATGTGGTTGAAATGGTGCTGGGCGGTTTGGTCAATAAGGAAATTGTCAGTTTAATCAATCAGCATGGTGGTAAAGCGGTTGGTCTGACAGGAAAAGACGGCGACTTTATTCATGCCAGAAAAATCAAATTAAAAAAATCCGCAGTGGATTCCGATGCCTCAGAAATTATTGATTTAGGTCATGTGGGCGAAGTCAGCAGTATTGACCCTTCTGTACTTGATATGCTGGGACGCAGTGACTTTATTCCCGTTATCGCACCCATCGGTGTCGGTGTCGATGGACATTCCTATAATATCAATGCCGATTTAGTAGCGGGTAAAATCGCCGAAGTGCTAAAAGCGGAAAAACTTATTTTACTGACCAATACAGCGGGTATTCTGGACAAACAGGGTGAATTATTGACGGGTTTATCCATCAAAAATATTGATGAGTTAATTGCCGATGGAACGATTTCAGCGGGTATGATTCCTAAAACCACCTGTGCCACCGACGCACTTAAAGGCGGTGTTGCCAGCGTCCATATTATTGATGGTCGCGTGGAACACGCCGTATTGCTGGAACTGTTTACCGATCAGGGTGTAGGTACTTTGCTGTTAAGCCGCTCATTAACATAAGGTCTAAAAGAAGCGCGTATGGCTTGGATTTTTGCGCTATTGCATAAATCCTTGCCTACCGATGACTCGCGACAGTGGATGTCGAGAAACAGCTGGTCTTCGGAGTCTTTACTGGCGATTTTTGCGATGGATAGGCTGAAATCTTCATCTTTGGTGGGTCGTGCGTGCATGACCAGCTTATCGGTATTAATATCGGGTGCGGTAGAGGAGTGGGTATTGACAAACAGCACTGCAATTTCCCACGCTTTTTTGCACTGAAAATCGTTTTCACAGCGAAATAAGCCCAGCGCGTTAGCCTCTTCGATACTGGCTACCTGATTTTTTTGTGCTGTGCCATCAGATTGCGTCAGCACTAAAAAGCGTTTGATGTTGGTATCGTATTCATCAGCCAGTCTTTTTTGCTGCTCCAGATTTTCACCAACACTTTTTTTAGTTTGTACAATCTCGTCTTGAATCGCTTTTATTTCAGCAATTAAATTAGCGGGTATCGGCTGTGCATTACGCTCGTAAGTTGCCGCGCTTTTTTGTTTGGTATCAAGCCGCTCCAGTTGTTGTGTTATCTCAGATTCAATTAATTTTCTTTGTGCTTCAATAATCTGGGTTTTAGTTTTAAGTTCAGTGAGCATTTCTTCTTTAGAATGATAACTTCTCAGTAACGCATCATCATGTGCTTTTTGATTTGCAATCAGCTTGTCTTGTTTTTTGCGCAGTGAATTAAGACGATTTTCTCGTTCTTGCTGTTCCTGAGTTTTTTCTTGCTCAGTCACGTCAACAACCACACCAGTTCTACTCAAGGTTTCGCGTCGATATTTAGTGTTTTCTGGAGACACTTTGTCGGAAAAAGAGGTCTTACCCGTGTCGTCTATTAATTTATAGACTTTTCCATAAACCACCTGAGGGCTAAATAAGGAAAGCACACAGGTAAGAAAAAATATGATGGGGGAAATATAAAGTCTCATAAGTAATTCAATAGTTTTTTTACTGATTTTTGGATTATATTGTAAAGATAACAAAGAGAAAACTAATTACTTTGCAAACCTGTTTCTGAGTTTTTTGTGACACAGGGCAATGATTGTCACCTGCGTCACTGTCATTTTAACTGACTAAACTTGCCAGACCATGCAGTGGCGGTAAAATTATCATTTTTGCCAGTTGTAATAGTAACAACACGGCTAACGGTGATAAATCAATACCGCCCAAATCGGGAATAAAGTTGCGGCACGTTCTCAGTAACGGCTCGGTTAAGCTCGTTAAAATAGACGCTGCCGCATCAAAACCATCGGGGCGAATCCAGCTTAACAAGGCTCTGGCGAATACCGCGTAAATAAAAATATTAATCAGCAAAGACAGTAGTTGCGTAATGGATAAAATCGTTAATGCGGCAATGCCGATACTGACCCCTTTCAATAACAAAATAGAAAAATCCGCCAGCATTTGTAAAGCAAGCACCAACACTAATGATGCAGTATCTATTCTTTTCACCGCAGGCACGAAACGGCGTAGAATTTTTAACGGCGGATGCGTTACTTTAATTAAAAACTGTGAAATGGGGTTATAAAAATCACCACCGCAATATTGCAATAAAAACCGCAATAACACCGCCAAAATGTACAAAGAAAACAGTGTGTCGATTAAAAAAACCACAGGGTCAGCCATATAAGAATTCATTAGTTATTTTCCGCTTGTTTAGACATTTCAATGGAGCGATCTCGTGCCGCGTGCAGTGCTTTGGACACCAGTTCAGTAAAGCCGCCCTGTTCAAAGGTTTCTATCGCCTGATGCGTAGTGCCGTTTGGTGAAGTCACTCGTTTGCGTAATTGCTCAGGGGATTCATTCGATTCCAGCGCGATTTTAGCCGCGCCTAATGCGGTTTGCTGCACTAATAAACGCGCCGTTTCTGCACTCAATCCCAGCTCTAACGCCGTTTTTTCCATGGCTTCCATCAGCAGGAAATAATACGCAGGGCCGCTGCCAGACACTGCCGTTACTGCATCCAATTCGCTTTCATCTTCAACCCACAACGCAATACCCACCGCGCGTAAAATGGTTTCCGCTAAATCACGCTGTTCGCTATTGACGTTGCTGTTCGCGTGTAATGCAGTCGCACCGGTCAGCACGAGGGCAGGGGTGTTGGGCATACAGCGCACAATTGCTACTTCTGCACCCAACCACTGGCTTAAACTGTGTTGGCTGATACCTGCGGCAATAGAGACAATCAGCGATTTTTTTTGTTGTATTAAACTAGCCGCGTTTTTAGCGACTTCCGCCAATACTTGCGGTTTGACGGCTAACACAATCACATCGACCGCGTTAATTACCTCATCATTGCTGGTTGACGTGTGTACATTCAGCGTTGCTGCTAAATGGCTCAAGGTGTCTGGATTCACATCCGACACCCATAATTGTTCCGCTGGGTGACCGCTGGCAATCAAGCCGCTCATCAGGCTCGATGCCATATTGCCGCCGCCGATAAAACCGATTTTATTTGTTTTCATGATTTACGTTCTGTTGGTAATGATGGAAAGTATTTTACTCTATATAAGGTCTATGCAATAAATCACAAGACTTTTCCTATACACTGAGCGATTAAAAACGACACACTGACCACCGAATGATAGACACTATTTATATTGAAGACGCTATTTTACAGCACCCGCGCGTAGTTGATATTTTGGCACGCTTTCCAAAAGCGAGGCGTATCAGTTGCGAACGCTACACGCAGGTTTTTAATCCCAAAGCACAAAATTTTCGTCTGCAAAAGCAAAATCCAGCGTTAATTTTAGCGGCAAAATACCAGCATTTCGCACTGCCTGCACCCGCAGGTTATGGCATCGGTGCGGCAAAAAACTACTATTTTTCTCATGTGTTAAATTGCCTGTACGATTGCCGCTACTGTTTTTTACAGGGAATGTATCAATCAGCGCATTACGTTCTGTTTGTTAATTATGAAGATTTTCAAGCCGACATTAAACAACTGTGCCAACAATCGCCAAACGAAACCCTGCATTTTTTCTCAGGCTACGATGGCGATAGTTTGGCATTAGAGCCTGTTACCAGCTTTGCCGACCATTTTTTAGATTTTTTTGCCGACACACCCAATGCGTTTTTAGAATTGCGTACCAAAAGCACCCAAGTCAGAAGCCTGTTAAATCGTGATCCATTGCCTAATTGCGTGGTCGCGTTTAGTTTATCACCCGATGATATTGCCCGAAAAGTGGAAGATAAAGCCCCCAATTTACAACGCCGCTTGGATGCACTGGTGAAAGTCCAAGCCCACGGCTGGCAAATCGGTTTACGCTTTGATCCGCTCATTTATCAAACGGATTACCAAGCGCAGTATCAACAACTATTCGCCCAAGTCTTTGCAAAAATCGACTTGGCGCAACTGCATTCCGTCAGCCTCGGTACGTTCCGCTTGCCCGATGCGTTTTTTAAAAAAATCCACAAACTTTATCCCGAAGAAAAACTATTTGCGGGTGATTTTGTCAGCCATCAAGGCATGATGTCCTACCGTGACAGCATCGAACAGGAGATGATGAATTACTGTAGCGAACTGTTGCTAACTTACATTCCAGAAAGTAAATTTTTCCCATGTCGATGATAAAACGTACCGTATTAGTGACAGGCGCAAGTTCAGGTATCGGTCACGCTATCGCCAAACGGCTGTTACAGCAAGGGCATCATGTCATCGGTGTATCGCGCAACATCCAGCAATTCACCCACCCGCTGGACAATTTCAGCACCGTACAACTGGATTTAAGCCAGTTAAAACAACTGCCCGTCGCATTGCGTGACTTAGCCAAAAACTACCCAGATATTGATGCAGTGATATTTTCCGCAGGCATCGGACAATTCGGTTCACTGGAAGAATTTTCCTACCCGCAAATTGAAACCTTAATGACGGTCAATTTTACCAGCCAAGTATTTTTAACCCGCGCCTTATTGCCGCAATTAAAACGCAAACAACGGGTGGATTTGATTTATATCGGCTCAGAAGCCGCGTTAAAAGGCAGTCGCAAAGGTGCGATGTATTGTGCCAGTAAATTCGCTCTGCGCGGTTTTACTCAAGCCCTGCGTGAAGAATGCAGTAAAAGCGGGGTGCGCGTCTGTTTAATCAACGCAGGTATGGTCAAAACCCCATTTTTCGACACCCTGTCATTTGAACCCGCTGATGGCGAAACCAATTACCTGCTACCCGAAGATCTCGCCGAAGCCGTTGATTATGTGCTCAACTCCCGCGCACACATGGTTATTGATGAAATTAATCTTAATCCGTTGAATAAAGTGGTCAAATTTAAAAGCTAGCTTGTCATTTAAAAAGGCTTCACGACTGCCAGAATAATAATGCCCACTAAAAATAATACAGGGACTTCATTCATCCAGCGGTAAAAAATGTGGCTACGCTCATTGCGGGCGTGTTTAAAATCTTCCAGCCATACCCAACAAAAATAGTGATAAACCACTGCCAAGGCTAATAACAACAGCTTGGCGTGTAACCAGCCGCTGGAGCCGTATACTCCCCACGCATAATCCAGCAACATCCAGATGCCGAAGATAAAGGTGACTATCATGCCAGGAGTCATGATGCCGTAAAACAATTTGCGTTCCATGATTTTAAAACGCTCATTGCTGATGTCATCATCGCTCATGGCGTGATAAACATATAAACGCGGCAGATAAAACAGACCTGCAAACCACGTCACCATAAATATCAAGTGTAAGGCTTTTAACCACAGCATAATTTATCCTTTTATATATTTTGAAAGTTGAGAGTTCATTTCGGGCAGATCAAACAAGCCCGTTTTTTGCAGGGCAATACTACCGTCTGGCGCGATTAAAAAAGTGGTCGGTGTCAGCGATACATCACCAAACGCATGGGCATTTTCCGACTGCATATCCAGCGCGACATGATAAGGCAGTTGCTGGGCTTTAGTCATATCCAGCACATGATTGGGCGGATCATAAGCCATTGCTACGGCGATAATTTCCAGACCTTGGCTATGATAACGCTGATAAAGTTCAATAAGATGTGGAATTTCTTTGATACAACTGGCACAGTCCGTCGCCCAAAATGTGACAATAACAGGCTTGCCGCGTAATTCGTTTAAGGCAATTTTTTTGCCTGTGATGGTGGAAAAAGTGGTTTCTGGCGCGATATGAGAGCCACAACTGGTCAATATGACGCTAATCGCAATAACAAGGAAGTAAATAAGTGTGCGTGGCATGATGTTTTACAGAGAGTCAAAAAGTTTTTTGACTCTACAGTATAAAATAATTGGTTGCGTATTAAAGCTGTTGTTTTTGCTTTGAGATATGACTACCAGTTTTTCAAGGACTGGCAGTCATTAGTATCGCAGTAACAGGTTTAACCCAGCAGGTAATTAAATAATACGCACCGACAACACACCTTCAACAGCGCGTAATTTCTCCACTATTTCAGCTGGTACTTCGCCACTGACATCAATCAGGGTATAAGCCACATCAGCGTGTGATTTATTGGTTAAATCCACGATGTTAATGCTGGCATCGCCTAAAACTGATGACACATGACCGACCACACCGGGGATATTTTGATTGGTGATAGTGATACGCACACAATCTTCTGTCAGCGGAATCGCCACTTCAGGGAAATTAACCGAATTACGAATAATACCTTGCTCTAAAAAGTCGCGGATTTGGTCAGCCACCATGACCGCACAATTTTCTTCGGCTTCTTCGGTAGATGCGCCTAAGTGAGGTAATGCAATCGCGCGTGGGTGATTAATTAAAGCGGGTGATGGAAAATCGCACACATAAAAATGTAAATCGCCCGCATTCAGAGCTTCAACAATTGCGGCTTCATCAACTACGCCTGCACGCGAAAAATTCAATAAAGTCGCGCCTTTTTTGATACGCGCGATATGTTCTTTGCTGAACAGGTTTTTAGTTTTTTCGTTGAGCGGAATGTGTAAGCTGATAAAATCTGACTGAGAAACCACGTCATCTATGTTAGCCGCAGGCACAGTCAATGAATTCAATTTCCACGCATTTTGCAACGAAATAAACGGGTCAAAGCCGATAGTATTCAAACCCAATGCAGCAGCAGAATTAACCACTTTTACCCCAATTGCGCCCAAACCCAAAACGCCCAGCGTTTTACCTGCGATTTCAAAGCCAGCAAAGTTTACTTTATGTTTTTCAACATCAGCGTTCATGCTTTCTTCATCACCTGTTAAGCCACTGACATAACTTAACGCAGCGGGAATATGACGAGATGCCAACAACATACCCGCAATCGCCAACTCAGCGACCGCGTTTGAATTTGCACCAGGTGCGTTAAATACGGGAATGCCCAGTTTAGTGTATTCAGCGACAGGGATATTATTGACACCCGCACCTGCACGACCTACGGCTTTAACCGATTCAGGAATGGCTATACCGTGCAGTTTAAACGAGCGCAACATAATCGCATCTGGCTGTGCAACATCGGCTGCAACCTTGTATTGCTCGCTTGGAAAACGATTCAAGCCAATCGGAGAAATATTGTTATAAGTTAAAATGTTAAACATTGTCTACCTTTGGGTTTTGTTAAAATTTATGTGAGACTCAGCCGCCGCTATTGCAACTGTATAACATCAGCATAACAGCGCAATAGCAAAACTGCTAAACTGCGCACATTATACCCGATTGAGTGTGTCAGTTGAGTTGCTAAAAAGTGATGACTTCATCATTAAATTATTAAGGAGAGAGTTATGCAAGTTACATTGAATATTCCTGATGAAATTCCACAGGAAATGATTAGTAAAATGTTAATGCAGTTTGAAAACCAATTACAGACAGCGAAACAATTAGTGACAAAAAAGGAAAAGCCTATTCCTAAATTTGGTAGTGCAAAAGGGCTGATTAAAATGTCGGCTGATTTTGATGAGCCGTTGGATGATTTTGCGGATTATATGTGATGCAGTTATTACTTGATACCCATACTTTTATTTGGTTTATCGAGGGTAATTCAAAGTTGAGTAATAAGGCAAAAGCGTTGATTGAGGCTAGTGATAATCAGCGTTTTTTGAGTGTTGCGAGTCTTTGGGAAATGACGATTAAAAAGCCAATGCCTTAAATACAGGGCTTGAAATGCTTGATATTTAAAATTGTTCGTTATTGTTCCAACGCTCTGCGTTGGAACAATAACGAACTGCTAAACTGCGCACATTATACTTGATTGAACGTGTCAGTTGAGTTGCTAAAAAGTGATGACTTAATCATTATCGTTCCAACGCTCCGCGTTGGAATGCGTCTGAGGACGCTCCAGCGTCCTCGTTTCGTCTGTGTTTTATGCGTTTTAACAATGAAGACGCTGGAGCGTGAATGGCGGCATTCTAACGCAGAGGATTACGATGAAAGACTCGCCCCATCGTATGCGATGTGTTGAATTACATTTAGTTAATTTACATTATAAGTTTAGGTAATATAATGAAAGGTTGGGTTTATATCATTACCACCAAATCAATGCCACATTTGATAAAAGTAGGGTTCTCAACAAAAGACCCTGAGACTAGAGCATTAGAATTAAATAATACTGGCAATCCTTATTCTTACAAAGTTGAATACGATGTTTTAGTTAATGACCCTAGAAATATAGAGCAGACTACCCATAGACTTTTAAAAAATTATCATGAAAATAAAGAATGGTTTAATTGTTCGATTGAAACAGCAATAGTAGAAATTAGAAAAGCAGCAACTGGAAATATTTTATTAGAAAATTGCCAGTTTAATATGCTTTCTAAAATCCAAGAAAATATTAAAAGTGAAATAATTGAAATCTGTCATCCCCAGCAAATTGAACGCTTTATTTTACAGGATGGCATTGCTATTGATATTAAAACAAATTTAGTGTGGCTACGTTTTGCACACGGACAAAGTTGGCAAAATAATTCTGCGGTAGGTGAAGTAACAACTGTAACATGGTTAGAAACTTTAGAAATCGTTAAACAATTTAATATACAAGGAGGTTATGTAAATTATACAGATTGGAGATTACCTACTATTGATGAATTAAAAACTTTAATTGGTGTTTATAATTCTGACAAATACGAAAATTTATTTTCTTATAATGAATATAGTAGACACCCCCAGTTTTGGTCATCTTCGCATCCTAGATTTGAAAAAAATAAAGTCTTGATGCTGAATTTTTATACAAGCGAAGACTATGCTCTTGATTATCGCCATGCTTCTGAACGCTGGTCTGTTCGATTGGTACGAGAACGATAATACTATCGCATACGCTCGGTTGAGAAACGAACACTATCCAGTTCTTGTATTTGTTGGGATTCGTACCTCAACCCAAGCTACATAATTCCGTTTTTGAACTAATTAGGTAATTCAATGAAAACTGTCACTTTAAAA
Source organism: Methylococcales bacterium (assembly GCA_030654015.1). Lineage (GTDB taxonomy): Bacteria > Pseudomonadota > Gammaproteobacteria > Methylococcales > Methylomonadaceae > UBA4132. The sequence continues at coordinate 26,925 of JAURYI010000011.1, forward strand.
ATAGATAATAGTATTTATGAAAAATTTTTCTGGTTGTTATCGCATTTTTCAAAACAGGAAGTGCAGATATTAGAACAATCGGATTATATCAGTGATGATGATTATCTAAGGTCAATCAATGGTATGGTAGACAGTATTAAACTGGCACGATCAGAATCTGAACAACAAGGCGTTACCTTAGAAAATTTGGATTGGTAAATGTACACGCTTAAGTTTATGACCCAAGCACAAAAAGATGCTAAAAAATTAGCAGCGTGCGGGTTAAAAGATAAAGTTTTAGCGTTATTGGACATAATAAAAGAAGACCCGTTGCAATATCCGCCAGACTATGAATTTTTAAAAGGCGATATGAAAGGTTTACTTAGCCGACGAATTAATAAACAGCATCGTTTAGTTTATGAAATAATTGAAAATCAAAAACTGATTAAAGTTTATCGAATGTGGACGCATTATGAATAAACCTAACCCAACTTCAACATCCACTAAAACATCAGAACATAGAATCCCATGAATTTTGACATTATTTGCTTTGATTGCGACAGTACCCTCAGCAAAATAGAAGGCATAGACGAACTTGCCCGCCGTGTTGGCTTGGGCGATGAAATGTCCGAGCTGACCAATGCGGCAATGAATGGCATCGTGCCGTTAGAAGCTGTTTATGAACAACGTTTATCATTGATAAGACCCGACCAAGCCAGTATCGACTGGGTGGCGGATTTATACATCAGCGAAATTGTTGACGGTGTGCAGGCAGTATTCAGCACTTTGTTAGCACAAGGCAAAGAAGTACACATTATCAGCGGCGGCTTACGGCAAGCGATTTTACCGTTAGCGGCACGTTTACAACTACCCGAAAGTCACGTTCATGCCGTGGATGTGTATTTCAACGCGGACGGCAGTTATAAAGGCTATGAGCAAACATCACCCTTAGCCAGAAACGGCGGCAAGGCGGATATAGTTAGCACCCTAAAAGGTGAGCGCAGCTTGGTTGTGGTGGGTGACGGTAAAACCGACATGGAAGCCAAACAGGCGGGTGCGTTTGTGATTGGTTTTGGCGGTGTGGTTGATAGAGCGATTGTGCGTGAATTGGCGGATATTTATATCACCGACTCCAGCTTGACCGCCGTGCTGGAACATATTTTATAATCAAGACCTGCGAGGTTTTTAAAACCTCGCAGGTCTTAAAACGTATAGATTTACCATCAAATAGTAGAGAGAAACAATGGCTGGACATAGTAAATGGGCTAACATAAAACACCGCAAAGCGGGGCAGGATGCTAAACGAGGCAAAATTTTCACTAAAATACTGCGCGAAATTACCGTAGCAGTAAAAACCAGCGGGGCAGATGCAGGCAGTAATCCTTCTTTGCGCACCGCGATTGATAAAGCCTTGGGTGCAAATATGCGCCGTGACACCATCGACACCGCAATCAAAAAAGCCTCAGGTGCGTTAGAAGGTGTTAATTATGAAAATATCCGTTACGAAGGCTACGGGCCGGGCGGTACAGCGGTTATTGTCGATTGCTTGACCGACAACCGTAACCGCACCGTCGGTGAAGTGCGTCATGCGTTCAGTAAATTAGGCGGCAACCTAGGAACAGAAGGCTCTGTAGCTTATCTATTCAGCAAGCTGGGCATACTCAGCTACGCGCCCGATGTCGATGAAGATGCACTGATGGAAGCCGCGTTAGAAGCAGGTGCGGATGACGTAACCAATTATGATGACGGCGCGGTTGATATTATTACCAGCCCAGAAAGTTATCTGGCTGTTAAAGACGCACTGGTCGCCGCAGGTTTTGAACCTGACAATGCCGAAGTCACCATGCAGGCGGCGACAATGGCAGAACTGGATAGCGACGATGCCGAAAAAATGCTCAAACTCATCGACCGTTTAGAAGATTTGGATGACGTACAGAACGTGTATTCCAATGCCGATATTAGTGATGAGATTATGGCAGGGCTGGAATAAAATCAGATTTTGTCCACGAAAGACACGAAAAGCACGAAAAAATAACTGAATTTTCCTATTATTGCAGGGTACGCATTATGGCGTACCCTGCAACACGTCAACTATTTCAACGGCGGCAACGCAGGTGCATTTTTAGCCAGTCGCACCAGATTAATAAATTCTGCCCGATAACCGAATTTATCCGCGCCTTTCGCGCCTTCTGCCAGAGTCATTACTTTGTCGTAATTGAAGTCTTTCAGGTAAGGATCAACGCGCAGTAACTCCCCAAAAGCGGCAACAGAGGTTGCAAAGCGTGCTTCTACAGGCGTTTGGTCAACAGATTTATAGGCTTGATCTACTTTGATAGGCGTGGTGATTAACTTGCTGGACTCGCCGTCGGGCAATTTATAACGAATTTTAACAAACGCCAGTTCGCTATTTTTGTTATCGGTTGTCGCTGGTTTAGTGTCAACTTTTGGATAGCGCAATTCATCGACTAATTTCGCTTTACTGGCAACTGGGGTGATTTCATACAGTGCGGTGACGGTATGACCTGAGCCAATATCGCCTGCATCCACTTTGTCATTGTTAAAATCTTCTTTGTTTAAAAGCCTTGTTTCATAGCCTATCAAGCGATATTCAGCCACTTGCGCGGGATTGAATTCCACCTGAATTTTCACATCTTTGGCGATGGTGAATAGCGTGGAACTGGCTTCTTCCACCAAAAATTTACGCGCTTCGTTGAGATTATCAATATACGCCGCATTGCCGTTGCCGTTTTGCGCCAAAGTTTGCATGAGTTCATCGTTGTAATTGCCACGCCCAAAACCCAATACCGATAAAGTCACGCCTGTGGCGCGTTTGTGTTCGACAAAACTTTTCAGTTCGTTGGGATCGGTAATACCGACATTAAAATCACCATCGGTTGCCAGTATCACGCGGTTAATGCCTTTGCTATTCAAATTCTGCTCGGCTAATTGATAGGCTTGGCGTATGCCTTCCGCGCCTGCGGTTGAACCCGCTGCGCCCAGATTATCAATCACCGCCGTGATTTTGCTTTTGTCTTTGACTTTAGTGGGCTGTAAGGCAACGCCCGCATTGCCTGCGTAAGTCACTATCGCCACGCTGTCATCTTCGTGCAACGTATCAAGCAGCATTTTCAATGAATTTTGTACCAGCGGTAATTTATTGGGTTCATTCATCGAACCTGAAGTATCCAATAAAAACACCAGATTGGCGCGGGGCTTTTCTTTCGCGTCTATTTCATAGCCTTTGATACCGATATGCAGCAACTGCGTATCTTTATTCCACGGGGTAGGAAACGCCGATACACTGGTTTTAAACGGTTCGTTTTTGCTGGCAGGTGCGCTGTAGTCGTAAGGAAAATAATTGACCAATTCTTCTACACGCACGGCATTTTTTTGTGGCAATACGTTTTGATTCAACGAACTGCGCACGAAGCTGTAGGATGCTGTATCGACATCTATCGAAAAGGTGGAGACAGGCTCATCTTTGGCGATTTTTAACGGATTGGTGGGCGTGTCTTTGAATTTATCGCGCCCTTGGTCTTGATAATAGTTGACCTGTGGCTCATTTATGACGGCGGGTGGGCTTGCGGGTGCGATGATACCTGCTATCTGTGCTGATTCAGTGCGGGCAGTCTTTTTGGCTTTAGATGGGCTGGGTTGAGAGTTAGCCATATCTATTGAGCGAATTCCTGAAGCAGTATCGGCTTCGTAATCATCATTAACTGTTGGTGCTGGACTTTGCGCAGCAATGACGGGTTTGACTGCCTCGACAGGGGAAGCAAGCGGAACGGCGGAGGGAAGTGATAGCTCGGTGACCACTTCCTCAGCGTTACCAGACATGACCGCGATTGATGCGCCAACATCTTTGGCTGCCTCGACAGGGGTATTAGCGGCAATGTCGTTCTTTTTTTCCGTACTGACTATGCTTGTTTGTTTTGCGTTGTCGGTTTTGACATCAAGTAATTGCCCAAAATCGGTAAATCGTTGCATAGGCACAATTGCCCACACGACAAACAACGCACAAAAAGTGCCGATAACTGCGATTTGATATGTTTTCATTGCTGTACTCCTAAAAATGGTTGTACTTTTTAGACGTACGGACTTGGCTGTTCCTTGGGAAATATTGGAATTATTTTTATCAAATTCGCGCAAAGCCAGAGAAATAGCGGCTTTCTTGGCGGCAGGATTGATTTTAACTGCGGGTGTGTGCCGCAATCGTTGCTTGATGTCGTCCAATTCATCCTTCATGGTCGCTCTCTATTTGTGCTTTAAGTTGGTGACGAATTTCGTGCATACGCCAAGAAATGGTTGCTTCTGCACAACCCAAAATCTTGCCGACTTCCGCGTGGCTTAAATCTTCTGCCAACACTAAGAACGCGGTTTCTTTGTAGGGTTCTTTGAGTCGAGCCAATTCCCGATATAACCAAGCGACTTGTTGTACATTATCCTGATTGACCGCCTGAATATGAGCGGCATATTCCAGATAATCGGCGAGTTGCGCGTGTTGACGGTCACGCTTACGATGCCCGTCAAGACAGGCATTAACGATAATCGTGTATAGCCACGTTTTGAATTTTGCCTCGCCACGATAATCATGCAGTTTATTTGCCAAGCCCACGCACACATCTTGGGTTATATCTTCGGCATCTTCACTATGCCCCGTAAAACGGTACGCGACTTGATAAATCATATCGTAATGCAGTTCAAGCAACTGTTGAAATGCCACGCGGTCGCCTTGTTGTGCGAGCCTTAGCCACCGCGATTCAGTGTCTATAAGGGATTCACCACTGGCAGAGTTCAGCAGTTTAGATAAGCCCGTCCATTTTTTGAAAGCAATCATGCGGAGCGGTTAGCCTGAAAACGAATGAACATTGTTGGAGTCGTCGGACGCGCTGATATAGACATTATGGATATTTAAAATACTGGCAATTTTACTGATAAATTCTGCCTGATTTGTACTGTATACAATAGCGTTTTGATAAGTAAAGCGGTATTCATTTTGAATATGATCCAGACAGGTAATGACCAGATATTTATTGGTTGCAGTGCGAATATAGTCATCTTTATTAATGGCATATTCCAGTAAGGAAACATCCAATAATGCTGTTCTTAGTTCACCTTGATAGGGATTATTGATATTGGTTTCATCGGGGTTTTTACTGATATTGTGCGGTATGGTTTCGTTAGATAACGGCCCTGCACCGTGTCGCGTTTGATAGGCACGGGTAATTAAATAAACCGATAAAGCATCATGCCCCAATAACGGTAATATATTAGGTGTTCCCGTATTGGCACGAGTCACATGAGGAAAAAAACCGATATTTTTATCGAGTAATAAACCTTGTGAACCTTCAAATATATGGCTGTAATTATTTTTGGGTATGCCGTGAGTTTTTTCAATATGAATAGAGTTGGTGATAATAGCGCAACATTCTAAAAAATTACTTATATCCAACTCGGCATAATCTGCATAAAAATCTTTAATTAACTTAAGTTTGGTTTCCAATACCCACGGATAAAATAAATCCCCAAAGGTTAAAGAATAATAATGCTCTTCACGGTTAATAGTTGCTCCCACGCCCACGCCGCAACTGCCGTGTTTATTATTCGCTTGGTTATACTTAATATCGTAAGGCGTAGTCACAGCACAATCGGCATCAATGAATAATAAGGGATTAATACCTTTATCAAGTAATACCGATAATTCATTCACGATACCGACGGGATTTATTGTGCAGCATTTAGAAAAATAACTCGGTGCGCCTCTTAATGTACCTGCACCAAAATTGGAAAAAACGTGGCGAATACCGTTGCTAACAACGGTATGCCCAGCTTGTTGCCCACCCGAGAAGCGAATCACTAACGGGTTGATGGATTGAGAACAAAGATAATCGGTAAATAACCCTTTACCTTCGTCCCCAAAACCTAAGCCAATCACTGCTTTATTTGCCATTTTTTATAAAATAATAGGTGTTGATGTAGTCTCTGTTTGCACCGCTGGACGCGCTAGGGATGCGGTGACTTTAGCGACTATTTCAGGGATTATTTTTGCTATTTCGGCGTGTCGTTCTACTAAAATAAGATTATCGCCCATTAACTGCTTCCAACCGTCCATAACCGATTGTTGGCTGCCTGATGAGGTTTCTTTAATATGCAGATGATAAACGTGATATTTTTCACGCGCTTTATCTAATAATTCACTGGCATGGTAATTTTTATACTGCCCATTACCCATTATTTTTTTCAGTGCGGCGGAGGATATTTCTTTTAAGGTCGGTTCATCACCGATAGTAAATAAAAAACCTTTTTGTTGTCTTTTTTCCACACTGTCAATAACGGTATGCAGCCCTGCAAAATACCACGCGAGTAAATAACTTTCGCCGTCATTACCACCTCCGCCACCTTCCAGATAAACCTCGGTCAGCCATTTATCGAGTAATTCATCACTGGATTCAAATTGCCCGACTTGTAATGGGCTGTTATCACATTCATGATCGCCGATAGCGAGAAATAATAATTGCGGGTCTTTAATACTGCGTTGAATAATATTACCCATAATATGCGGCAAACCTTCTTTAACCAGAAAGTGCGGTATAGAACCCATAGAACCAGTCACATCAAGAGCTAAGATAATCGAAACGGTATTGGGATGTTCGTCAGAATCTCTGGATTCTCTCAATATTACGCCATTTGGATTCATGGCATTACTGAGCGAATGGGAAAATAATTCACTGGCGGGTTTGGTTGTATAACCCATTTTTTTGGATCGCGTTGCTCTGTCATCAAGCGAATAATCACCCATGCCCATATTAAATTCCTCCAAATAAGTATTGGTATCTTTTTCTGGCTATGTCCAGTGTAATTTCGGTATTACGAATTTTAATCCCTAAATCAATATCTTTTTCTGCGTATTGCGTAGAATCAAAATCACTGGCAAGAATTAAACTTTGTGCATTGGTTGGCGACAAGTCGAGCATATTGTCTTGTTCGCGTTTCATTTTTTTAATACTGAGTTCTAAATCTTCAATTTTACGTTTGTAAACCAGTTCGGTGTCTTCAGCAATAGCGGTGGCTCTGTCATCGCGGATTTGTTTGTTATTTCTTTTTAATGAGCTAAAAAACGCGCCTTCTGAATCTGAGACGGATGGAGCGGTTAACTCGTTATCTTCTTCCATTGCATTTTCCTCTACGTTGAGACATTTGGGGTTAATATGACTGCCAGTCTTTGAAGGACTGGTGTCATATTAACCGATTGTTGTTGAGCATAAAAATAGAATCTCTTGTAACATATTCAAGAATTAAACACAGCCATGAGATAACCCACTATGCCCGTTAAAAAACCCCTAGCCGATAAACATAAATTAGATCAAATTGTCACCGAAGCGCGTCGTAATCAGGAACTGCGCGAGCAGTCTTATCGCGGTCAGGCTCTTAAATTGTATCCGTGGATATGCGGTCGCTGTGCGCGGGAATTTACACCGAAAACGGTTGCAGAATTAACGGTGCATCATAAAAATCATAACCACGATGATAATCCATCTGATGGCAGCAATTGGGAGTTATTGTGTTTGTATTGCCACGATAACGAACATTCCCGCTATGAAGAAACCCGTTTTGGCAGTACATCTGCGGGTAAATCCAGCACGCCTGAGGCGACGCATAATCCGTTTGCCGACCTGAAAAGTTTGCTGAGCAGTAAGAAATAGTGACATACGCAAACTGCTGATACGCAGTGCGTGGGAACTAGACAAACCCTAACCTACACTATAAAAGCGTGGTATTTATGATTAAATTATCCCGATTACTACTCATCACCTTGTTATTAAGCCTGTCGGCTTGTAGCACCGCCCCGCAAAAAACCACCTTCACGCTGTTACAGCTTAATGATGTCTATGAAATTTCACCGTTAAATGGCGGTAAAACGGGCGGCTTGGCGCGGGTGGCAACGTTGCAGAAGCAATTGAAAGCCGCTAATCCGCATACTTATGGCATTTTGGCGGGTGATTTACTCAGTCCTTCGGCTATCGGTACGGCGAAAATCAACGGTAAACGGTTGGCGGGTAAGCAGATGATTGATATTTTTAATCATCTGCACTGGGATTATATGACCTTCGGTAATCATGAGTTTGATATAGGTAAAGATGCGTTACTGGAACGCTTGGCTGAAACCAAGTCGGTGTTTTTTTCGTCCAATGTGTTTGATAACAGCACACAAAAACGGTTTCCCCATACTCAGGAAACGGTGATTTTGCAGGTGGACGGTGTCAAAGTCGGTTTAATCGGTATTACCTTGCCTGAATTGAAACCTGATTTTGTGGCGATTCCAGATCCGTTTGCCACCGCACAAGCCGCCATCAAAAAGCTAAAACCGCAAGTCGAACTAATTGTCTTGGTTACTCATCAAGATTTAAAAGACGATATTCGTTTTGCGGAAAAACTACAGGATGTGGATTTAATTATCGGCGGTCATGAGCATGAAAATATGTATTTGTTTCGTGGCGCAAAACTGGTGCCGATTACCAAAGCCGATGCGAATGCTAAATCAGCATTTGTGCATAACATCAGCGTTGATAAACAAACAGGGCAAAAAACTATTGAGTCTAAACTGGTGTTTTTGGATGAGTCTGTACCGTTGGATGCTGAAACTGAGGTGCTGGTAAAGCAATGGGAGCAGAAAGCCTTTGATTTATTTAAACAACAGGATTTTAATCCTGAGCGCGTGGTCGGTCACAGTAGCGTTGCTTTGGATGGTTTGGAATCCAGTGTCAGAAACAAAACCACTGCGTTGACCGATTTATTGGGGCAGGCGTTTTTACACGCGTATCCAGAAGCAGATGTGGTGTTGTATAACAGCGGTTCGATACGCATAGATGACGTGTTACCTGCGGGGGCAATCACTGAATATGATGTGATAAAAATCATGCCGTTCGGTGGCAATCTCAATATGGTGCAGATGTCTGGTGAGTGGGTGGAAAAAGCACTCAATGCCAATAAACAAAACCGTGGTAAAGGCAGTTTTTTACATTTTGCTAACGTGTCACAGGACAATGGGCAATGGTTGATTAATCAGCAAGTCATTGATGCTAAAAAACTTTATAAAGTGGTAACGACCGATTTTCTGCTGGAAAAAGGCGATAATGGTTTGGAATTTTTAACGTTAAAGAGCAATCCCAGCATTAAACGCTTGGATGCACAGCCAATTGATGTTAGAAAAGCACTGATTCAAGAACTGATGTTATTGAATAAAAAGTAAAGCTCAGGGGGTGTATTAAAACAGTGATAACTATAAAACAACAATAAAAACAGCGGTCGCGGATAGCGTGGTCAAACTAATTAGAAAGAGGAGAGTAATTTATGGTGTCTCAAGCATCAGTAATCATGGCGTTATTAATGGGACTTGTCGGGGTCGGATTTGTTGTCTGGCATACCAAAAAAGTCCTGAGTTACGATACAGGCAGTCATGCCATGCAGGTAATCGCATTGGCTATTCAAGAAGGTGCGTCGGAGTTCTTACGACGTGAATATCGCGTGATAGCCATTTTTGTACTGATTGTGGCAGTCATTCTTGCCATATTTCAACATTGGCAAACGTCATTGTGTTTTGTGGTCGGTGCGGTTGCTTCGGCAGGTGCGGGCTATTTAGGTATGTATGTTGCCGTGCGTGCCAACGTGCGTACTGCATCGGCTGCCAGTCGCGGCTTACATGAGGGCTTGCGCGTTGCCTTCGGTAGCGGCGCGATTATGGGTATGTCGGTCGTCAGTTTTAGCTTAATCGGCATGACGGTGTTGTTTTTAATGTTTAACGGCGATCCTAATCAACTGGTGTACGTCACAGGTTTTGGCTTTGGTGCCAGTTCTATCGCGTTATTTGCCAGAGTCGGCGGTGGTATTTATACCAAAGCGGCGGATGTCGGTGCAGATTTGGTCGGTAAAGTGGAAAAAGGCATTCCTGAAGATGATCCTCGTAATCCAGCTGTGATTGCTGATAATGTCGGCGATAATGTCGGTGACGTTGCGGGTATGGGGGCGGATTTATTTGAAAGTTACAGCGGTTCGATTATTGCGGCGGCTACCTTGGGCGCGGTGATTGGTGGCAATCATGCGGCGGCATTTATCGGCTTGCCCTTTTTAGTTGCCGCAGTCGGGGTTATTTCCAGTCTGTTCGGTATTTATATCGTTATCGGTGAAGAGCAGGATGTCACTCATGCCAGACCATTTTCAGATGAATCTGTGATGGGACGTATTCATCGCTTCTTAAGAAAACAAGTCGCTAAAATTGATGAAAAAGCCAGTTTAGAAGAGTTATTGGCAGCCTTACGCCGTTCCGTGTGGGGTGCGTCTGTGGTCGTCTTAGGTCTTACCTTAATTGCGGTGTTAATTTCTGGCGTTAGTTTTAATTATTGGTTAGTGATTGTAGTCGGCTTGATTGCAGGTAACGCCATTGCTTATGTCACTGAATACTTCACTGCCTACACTGAAAAGCCTACATTATCTATTGTTCAGGCTACACAAACAGGCGCGGCAACGACTATTATTCAAGGTTTAGCGGTCGGTATGATGAGTACCGTATTACCTGTGTTAATCGTTGCAGTCGCTATTTTGCTCAGCATCTGGTTAGGTCATAAAGCCGATCATTCAATTACCGCAGGTCTGTATGCGGTTGCGTTAGCAGGTGTCGGTATGCTCAGCACATTGGGTGTCACATTGGCAACTGATGCCTATGGCCCAGTGGCTGATAATGCGGGCGGTATCGCAGAAATGAGTCATTTACCCAGTGAAGTGCGTCATCGTACCGATGCGCTGGATAGTTTGGGTAACACCACAGCGGCAACAGGCAAAGGCTTTGCGATTGGTTCAGCGATTTTAACGGCGTTGGCGTTGTTAGCGGCGTATGTCACAGCGGCAAAAATCGAGCATTTAAACCTGCTAGATCCCACCATGCTACCCGGAATTTTAATCGGCGCAATGATGCCGTATTTATTTTCCGCCTTAACCATGACAGCGGTTGGTAAAGCCGCGCAAGAAATCGTTGTTGAAGTCCGCCGTCAATTCCTCACCATTGAAGGCTTAATGGAAGGCACAGGCAAACCTGATTACGCCGCTTGTGTCGGTATCAGTACCGAAACCGCCTTAAAAGAAATGATTATTCCAGGTACATTAGCCGTAGTCGTGCCATTAGTCGTCGGCATGGTATTAGGCAAAGAAGCCCTTGCGGGGATGCTGGTCGGCACGATGTCATCAGGCTTTTTATTAGCCGTCATGATGGCAAATGCAGGCGGTGCGTGGGATAACGCGAAAAAATTCATCGAAACAGGACAGCACGGCGGCAAGGGTTCAGAATCGCATAAAGCCGCAGTGGTTGGCGACACCGTTGGCGATCCGTTCAAAGATACCAGCGGCCCTGCATTAAATATTCTGATTAAATTAATGAGTATCGTGAGCCTAGTGTTCGCAACCTCATTTGGTTCAGGTTGGTTCAGCTTCTAATTGTTACATCCAGACCTGCGAGGTTTTAAAAACTTCGCAGGTCTATAGAGTGCCGCGCGTTATAAGGGATAGTTGTAATCCATTATTAGCGGTGCGTGATCGGAAAAACGCTCGTCTTTGTAAATAGATGTCGCGGTTACTTTGTCTTTCAGCGATTCACTGATGACTTGGTAATCAATGCGCCAACCGACATTTTTTGCCCACGCTTGTCCTCGGTTTGACCACCATGTGTATTGTTCGGCTTCTTGATTGATGAGTCTGAACGCATCCAGCCACTGTCCATTTGCATATAAAGCATCCAGCCATGCGCGTTCTGCGGGTAAAAAGCCTGAATTTTTTTGATTACCGCGCCAATTTTTTAAGTCTATGTTGTGATGGGCAATATTCCAGTCGCCGCAAATTATAAAATCTCTGCCTTCATGAATACGTTCTTGTAAATAAGGCAGTAGGCGGTCTAGTACGCTGAATTTAAAGGCTTGCCGTTCCTCACCCGATGAGCCTGAGGGCAGGTACAGGGAAATAACACTGAGGTTTCCAAATCGCGCTTCTATAAATCGCCCCTCGCTATCAATATCTGCCCAGCCTAGACCGTTAATTATCTGGTCTGGTTGTTTTTTGCAATACAAGGCTACGCCGCTATAGCCTTTTTTTTCAGCATCGTGATAAAAACAGTGGTAATTGTCTGGGCAGAAAATATCCGTATCAAGCTGGTGTAGTTGCGCTTTGGTTTCTTGTAGGCAAATAACGTCAGCGTCCTGTTGCTGCATCCAAGTAAAAAAGCCTTTGCGTTCCGCCGAGCGTATACCGTTGGCATTGAGGGTAATAATACGCATATTGATGAATTAGGTTGCGAATAAGTGATTAAATCCGTATTATACGCGGTTCTTTAATCAAGTATGTAGCCCGTTTGTGGGTAATGTGAAAGTGATATGAAACCAGAAATTCATCCTAATTATAAACAAATTACTGTGACCTGCGGTTGTGGTAATGTTTTTACGACTGGCTCTGTATTGACTAAGGATTTGCAGATAGAGGTTTGCTCTTCTTGCCATCCTTTTTATACAGGCAAACAACGTGTTGTTGATACAGCAGGTCGTGTTGATAAATTCCGTAAAAGATACGGTAAATAAGTCTTTCAGGTTTTTGCCTGAAAAAGAACTGAACTGGTGGACAATTTGCCAGTCAGTTGGTTGTAAAAGTCATCACAAGAATATAAAAAATCAGCTATTCGGCTTACGGGTAGCTGATTTTTTTTGCCTGAAGAAAAGTTATTTCCCTGCTTTCATTTGCTTTTGAACTGCAAAAATGTCAGTTGCATTATCAGTCCGCTTGTCGTTTATTTCATTTTCTACCGCCGAGTTACCGCTACTCGCTTTGTTATGGTCTATACTCCAACAATTAAAAAAGAGAGTCTCTGGTTGCAGAGGGTTACATCAGCAAGCATGGACTGTTGCTGTTAAGGTAACGAGGGTAATGCAGTATTTTTGCCGAATAATTTTTAGCATTTGAAAAAACTACTATACTCATTTCTAAAGGAAATTGAATTTTGCATCGGCTGGTAATAAAAGCCGCAAGTATTGCAATCTTGAATCACATTAACGATGAAGCTTTTTAAGGGTGCGTAATGAGCTGGTTTAGTCACAAACAGGATTCCGTTCTTAGTATTGATATAAGTTCAGCCGCTGTAAAGTTACTGGAATTAAGCAGAGTGGGTACGCGCTACCGCGTCGAAAGCTATGCGGTATCTCCTCTGCCTCAGGACGCGGTAATTGATAAAAATATTGCCAATGTCAATTTAATCGCTGACGCAGTAAAAGCAGCGGTCAAGCAATCGGGTACTAAGGTAAAACAGGCAACTGTAGCTGTGTCGGGTTCTGCGGTGATGACAAAAATCATCACGCTGGATGCTACGCTCAGTGATGATGAGATGGAAGAGCAGATTATGCTGGAGGCAGATCAATATGTGCCTTATCCGCTCGATGAAATTAATTTTGATTTTGAAGTGCAGGGCATCAATGAAAGCAATCCTGAAATGGTTGATGTATTGCTTGCCGCGTCGCGACGGGAAAATGTCGATGATCGCGTTGAAGCCTTATTAAAAGCAGGCTTAAAAACACGCATTGTCGATGTTGAAGCCTTTGCAATGGAAAATGCGTTCTCCTTGTTGTCCGAGCAGTTTGCTGATTCAGTCGATGGGCATACCTTCGCGATTGCAGACATAGGCGCGACGATGGCAACGTTGAATGTTCTGCATGACCGACGTGCAGTGTATGCCAGAGAGCAGGTGTTTGGTGGTAAACAACTCACCGAAGAAATTCAGCGGCGTTATGGTCTGTCCTACGAAGAAGCTGGGCTGGCAAAAAAACACGGCGGCTTACCTGATAATTACACGGCAGACGTGCTTGATCCCTTTAAAAGAGCAATGGTTCAGCAAATTCAGCGGTTATTACAGTTTTTTGTCGCTTCGGCGGCAAACAGAGGCATTGACGGTGTGATTTTGGCGGGTGGCTGTGCTTCTATTCCAGGTATTGAAAAGATGGTTGAAAAAAGTCTGGATGTACCCGTTCATATTGCTAATCCATTCGTCAACATGGCTCTATCCAATAAAATAAAACCTCAGATATTAAGTAATGATGCACCTGCCATGATGATTGCGTGTGGCTTGGCATTAAGGAGTTTTGATTAATGGCCAGAATCAATTTGCTCCCTTGGCGGGAGGAGTTGCGTAAGCAAAAAAAGAAAGATTTTCTAACCGTGATGGGACTGTCAGTATTGCTTACACTGGTTATCTTTGGTTTTGTTCATACGCATATTCAAGGTCTGCAAGAATATCAGGAAGCCAGAAATAAAATACTGGAAGACGAAATAGTCAGGCTGGATCAGAAGCTGGGCGAAATTAAAAATATTGAAGACACTAAAAATAAATTGCTGGCGAAAATAGATCTGATTCAAAAATTACAGGAAAGTCGTCCCGAAGTCGTGCATTTGTTAGATGAAATTCCCAGAAATACCCCCGATGGCGTTTTTCTCACCAAATTTGCTCAAACAGAGCAGGCATTGGTCTTTGAAGGTAAGTCCCAATCCAACGCACGAGTCTCTGCTTTTATGCGGGCGATTGATGCCTCAAGCTGGTTAACGACTCCCATGTTGGATGAGATTAAAGCAGAGGATGCCAAATCTACTCAAAGTAATTTCAAGTTGAAAGCAACATTGGGTAAGCAAAACGTTGATGCGACTAAAGTCGACGCTACTAAATAAAGGTGCATGATGAATCTGTCAGAAATTAATTGGGATCCTAATGCAGCGGGAACATGGCCGTTAGCCGTTAAAGCCGCAGTAATCTTCGTTGTTTGCGCTTCGGTTGCCGGTGCAGGTGTCTACCTTGACACATTGGATCAGATAGCAGCACTCGAAACGGTTCAACAAAAAGAGACGGAATTAAGGACGACCTTTGAAGGTAAACAGGCAAAAGCGGCAAACTTGCCTGATTACCAGTATCAATTGACACAAATCGAAGCGTCACTGGATGAAATGATTAAACAAATGCCTACCGAAGCGGAAGTAGCCAGTTTGCTGGTTGATATTTCGCAAACGGGTTTGGCGAGTGGATTAGAATTTAAATTGTTCAAGCCTGAAGCGGCTGTTCTTAAAGATTTTTATTACGAATTGCCCATTAAGATTGAGGTAACAGGAAAATACGAAGAGTTGGGTTTGTTCGTTAGCGGTCTCGCCTCTCTGCCTCGGATTGTGACTATTCATGATGTCGATATTTCTCCTGAAGAAGGCAAAGATGGCGTATTAAAAATGAAAGCGACCGTCAAAACCTATAACGAAGCTGCAAGCACTAATCCCGCTGATGCTGCCAAGAAAAAAAGTAAGAGAGGAAGCAAACCATGACACAGTGTAAACCGCTATTGTTGCATCGCAAGCTGATGGGCTGTGTTGTGTTGCTGACGTTGCTGACAGGCTGTAGTGAGGATGATTTTTCCGACTTAAATCAGTATATCGCAGAAGTTAAAGTCAGACCTAAAGGCACTATTAAGCCGTTACCCGAAATTAAAGTGGTTGAACCGTTTATATTTAAACCCGAAGATTTGCGTGATCCGTTTAAACCGATAAAACCTGTTGAGCTAGTTGGTGAAGGTGCTGGTACTTCAACAGGTGGCGGCATAAAACCGGATACTTTACGCCGTAAAGAAGAGTTGGAAGCGTTTCCTGTAGAGACTTTAAAAATGATTGGTACTGTGAATATGAAATCGAATTTATGGGCATTGGTAAAATCGGCTGATAAAACCGTTTATCGTGTTCGGCAGGGTAATTATATGGGACAAAATTACGGAAAAATTATTCGTATCAGTCCAGATAAAATTGAATTAATGGAAATAGTGCCTGATAAGCCGGGAACATGGCGTGAGCAGCAGCTGTCGGTTATGTTGGCAGATGAACAAGGGGGTAAGTGATGAGTAATAAACAAGGTGGCGTTATGTTTAATCAAGTGGAGAAATCTTTATACAGCTACGCTGTGGGGTTATTTTTACTCTTTGCTCTTTGTGTTCCTGTTAGAGCGGGTGCTGTCAGTCTGTCAAATGTCGGTGTTGTCGCCTTAGCAGGCAATGAATTGCAGATACAACTGGAAATGAGCGGTGGCGCGGCTACGTTGCCAAAAGTATTTCAAACCAGCAATCCTGCCAGAATTGCACTGGATTTTGAGAATGTGACCAACGCACTCAGCAAAAAAATGTACCCTATTAATCAGGGCGCGGTCAGCAACATTTATGTTGCCGCAACAGGAAACAGAATTCGCGTGGTCATTAATTTACTGGATTCGCTGCCCTTTCAAACTCAGGTGGTTGGCAGTAAAGTGTTATTGACGTTACAGGCTAAATCGGCAGCACCTGTTGCACCGCCTCTACCTCAAACGGCGATGCAAAAACCGCCTGTTGCTACGTCCTTACCACTACCCGCGATGCCCGCAACTGCGCGGTTTAACCCAGCAAAAAAATCGGTTATTCCTGCATTGATGCCTGAGCAGGCGATTAGCGGTTTTGATTTTAAACGGGGGGAAAAAGGTGAAGGGCGTATCCTGATTTCGTTGGCGAGTCCCAACACGATTGTTAATACTAAAGAGCAAGGCGGAAAAGTTATATTAACTTTTGTCAATACGCGCTTACCCAGCAATCTATCAAAAAGACTGGACGTATCTGAGTTTGCCACCCCTGTTAAGTTCATTGATGCCATCTCATCGGGTAATGAAACGACGTTATCCGTCACGATGCAGAATAAACTGTATGATTATTCTTCGTTTCAAGCCAATGGCTTATTAACGATTGAATTTCGACCCTTGACCGAGGGTGAGAAACAGGCAATGGAAAGATCACGGACGAAATATACAGGGGATCGCTTATCGTTGCATTTTCAGGAAATTGAAGTGCGCAGTGTTATCGCGATTCTGGCTGAATTTACAGGACAAAATGTCGTAGCGGGTGATGATGTCACGGGTAACATTACCTTGAAACTGGATGATGTGCCTTGGGATGAAGCACTGGATTTCATTATGATGACTAAAGACCTCGGTAAGTATGAAACAGGCAATGTCACGCTGATTTCACCCTTGGACAGAATCAGAACCTATAAAGAAAAACAGCGCGCCACTGAAACAGTAGTCGCTGCATTAGATCCGCTAATGACGGAGTATATTAAAATTAATTACGCCAGTGCAGGAGCAATGGTGTCACTGTTGTCCGGCAGTAGTGCAGGGATAAATACTTGCGGTGCCACAACAAGCAGTGCGGCACCAACAGGAACCCCCAATACTTCTTCTGCGCCACCTGCTGCCACAGGTACGGGTAGCGGATCAGAATCAACTGGCGGCACAGGTACTACAGGCGGCGATACCGCTGAAGGTAATGCAAGCGGGTTAGGTGCGCTGTCTGCTCGCGGTACGGCAGTGGTTGACCAAAGAACCAATACTCTTATTGTTCGTGATACGGCAAACCGTTTGGAGGGCATTAGAAACCTGATTCACAGGCTGGATGTTCCTGTGCAGCAGGTAATGATTGAGTCCAGAATTGTTATCGCCACTAATAATTTTGTTAAAGAACTGGGTGTTAAATTTGGCACCTCAAAAGTGGCAAATATGGGCAGTCAGACAAGGCTTGGTGTAGGCGGTACTGCGTCCGGTTCTGCAATGACGGGAAGACTACCACCGCTAACTGACACACCAGGTGGGGTTTTCATAGGCCCGGCAGACCAAAATTCTGGCATGATGGGACAATTGGTTGATCTTGGCATTTCGGGTACGCCCATGGGTGCATTGGGTATGACCTTGGTGCGCGGTGCGGATTATGTATTGAATCTGGAATTGCAAGCCTTGCAGTCACAAGGTAAAGGTGAACTGATTTCCAATCCTCGTGTGATGACCTCTGACCGTTGTCAGGCAACAATCAGGCAAGGTGTTCAGATTCCTTACGCATCATCTCAAGCAGGCACAGGTGGCGCACAAGCAGTGGCAACGACTGTCTTTGTTGATGCAGTGTTGGAACTGGATGCTACACCACAGATTACACCGAACGGCAGTGTCATTATGAAACTCAATATCACCAAAAACTCTCCAGGTGCGCAAACGCCTACGGGTCAAATCGCTATCGACAAAAGAGAGATTCATACCAATGTTCATGTGTTAGATGGTGAAACGGTTGTGCTGGGTGGGATTTTTGAAGAAGTGATTGCAGATAACGTTAATAATGTACCTTTCTTTTCTGACTTACCGGGTGTCGGCTTCCTGTTTAAAAACAACAGAAAGCAGGATGATAAAACTGAATTATTGATTTTTGTCACGCCGAAAATCGTTAAAGAAAATCAAGCCAGCTATTGATAGCTTCTACTTAACGTGAAAAGGGGGCATAATGCCCCCTTTTTTTGATGTGTAACTTAACAAAATAAGCAGAGCAATTCATGTCGCGATTCGAGAATATATATTTAGTTGGCCTCATGGGTGCAGGAAAAACCACCATAGGTCGCCAATTGGCAAGAACCCTTAAACTGCCTTTTTATGACAGTGATAAGGCAATTGAAGAAAGTACAGGCGTTGATATTCCAACCATTTTTGAGTTTGAAGGTGAGGAAGGTTTTCGGGATAGAGAGCAAAAAATGATCCAGCAACTCACCAAAATGGATGGCATTGTGTTGGCCACAGGCGGCGGCGCGATATTGCGCGAAGAAAATCGCCAGTTATTAAAAGAAAACGGTTTTATCGTTTATTTGCAATGTTCAGTAGATCGCATACTGGAACGCACCCGCCGCGATACGCAACGACCTTTATTAAATACCGCTGAGCCTAGAGAACGCATAGAAACATTATTTTCCCAGCGCGAACCGCTGTATTTAGCGTGTGCCGATTACAAAATTGATACAGGCATATTGCAGAGTAAAGTCGTTGTCAACCATATTTTAGAAGAATACAAATCGGTTCATCGCTAACAGTATGAAAGTATTACAAGTAGAGCTCGGCGAGCGCAGTTACCCTATTTATATCGGCTCTGATTTACTCAGCCAACCCACCTTATTAATCCAGCATATTAAAGCCAAACAAGTATTGGTGGTCACTAACAGCACTATCGCGCCGTTATATCTTGAGTCTGTGTTACAACAATTGTCTGATTACTCTGTGGAAACGGTGATTCTGCCTGATGGTGAGCAATACAAAACGCTGGAATACGTCACGCAGATTTTCGATAAATTACTGGCACAAAAATTCAGCCGTAACAGCACCCTGATTGCTTTGGGTGGTGGCGTGATTGGGGATATGGGCGGTTTTGCTGCCGCGTGTTATCAGCGTGGTATTGCGTTTATACAAATACCAACCACGTTATTGGCACAAGTGGATTCCTCAGTGGGCGGTAAAACAGGCGTTAATCATCCGTTAGGCAAAAACATGATAGGCGCGTTTTATCAGCCGCAATGCGTGCTCGCCGATGCCAACGTATTGGATACTTTGGATGATAGACAATTATCGGCTGGATTGGCTGAAGTCATTAAATACGGGTTAATCAGGGATGCGGAATTTTTCGTGTGGCTGGAAGACAATATGCCCGCGTTATTAGCCAGAGATAAAGCCGCATTAGCTTACGCTATTGAACAATCCTGTTTAAATAAAGCCCAAGTGGTTGCCGAAGATGAAACTGAAACAGGTGTGCGTGCTACATTGAATTTGGGACACACCTTTGGTCATGCCATTGAAACAGGTTCAGGTTATGGCAATTATTTACATGGCGAAGCGGTAGCAATCGGCACTTGCCAAGCTGCCGATTTATCACGCCGTAAAGGCTGGTTGACTGATGCTGATGTAAACCGAATTATTGCCTTATTTGAGCAAGCTAACTTACCGACTACGCCGCCAGAAGCACTTGATAGTAATCGCTTTCTGGAGCTCATGTCGGTTGATAAGAAAAATATTGATGGGCAGATTCGCCTTATCCTGTTAGAAAAAATCGGCTTAGCCACCTTGCCGATTTATGTAGCTCAAGACTTGTTAGAGATGACACTGAAAACTTATGGTAGAGAATGAAGAGGTCACCTATCAGCTGACACATCAAAATCCTGTTGATTATTCACTGATAACACAAGAGCGTACCGAAAAATTAGAACTGTTAATTCATTTACTGGGCAATTCAACTAGCCCTATTGTGTTATGCGGTTCTAAAGGGGTAGGCAAAACAACTTTATTGACCGTCTTCCAACACCAGCTTAACCAATCATGGCAAATGTGTTTAATAAAGGGCAGGGCGGATTTAAGTGTTGAGCAGATAGAAGCTCAGCTGATAGCGACCATTCCACACATACAAACCGTAGAACATTTTTTTGCTTTGCTGGCTGAGCAAGATAAAAAAATAGTGTTAATCATCGAGAATGCGGGGCGTTTAGCACCGTATTTAATCAGTACACTCATTGACTATGCGGCACAACATCCGATGCTCAAAATTATTTTTGTGCTGACGCATGATGATTTGGCGATAAAAGCCTGTTCTGATAGCGCGATAGAAGACTGTCATATTATTGAAATTAAGCCGCTATCCGAAGCACAATGCGGCGATTTTTTACAGCATTTGGCATTAAAGTCCACGCTTAAAATACCGTTTCATAGTATTACTGATAGCATGATAGCGAGTCTTTATCAGCAAACACATGGCATTCCAGCAAAAATTATTGCGCAGTTACCGATGCTAAGTCGTCCGAAAAAAAACAGACCAACCGCAGGCTGGTTTCCCATTGTCCTATTGGGTTTATTGGTCGCTTGGTTGGTACTGTGGTTTTTGTCGGGACATAATACGCCCAGCTTGGCATCGCTTAATTCGCTATTAAAATTACTTACAGACCGATAACTAAATACCATGACCTCTTTAAAAAATGACACTTTCATTAAAGCTCTGTTAAAGCAACCCGTCGCTTACACACCCGTGTGGATGATGCGCCAAGCGGGACGCTATTTGCCTGAATACCGCCAAGTACGCGAACAAGCGGGCAGTTTTTTAAATCTCTGCACCAATCCCGAACTCGCCTGTGAAGTGACCTTACAGCCGTTACGCCGCTTTGATTTTGATGCCGCGATTTTGTTTTCCGACATACTCACCATTCCCGATGCAATGGGTTTAGGTCTTTATTTTACCGAAGGCGAAGGGCCAAAATTTCATCATCCACTACGCACGGCGGCAGATGTTGAAAAATTGCCCATTCCAGACCCAGAGCTGGAACTCAGTTATGTGATGGATGCAGTGCGTTTAATTCGTAAAAATTTGGCGGGTAGCGTGCCGCTGATTGGTTTTTCGGGCAGTCCGTGGACGCTGGCAACCTATATGGTCGAAGGCGGCAGCAGCAAAAGTTTTCACCGTGTCAAAGGCTTGATGTACGAACAACCCAAAGTCATGCACGCTTTGCTTGATAAACTGGCGCAATCGGTAGCGAGTTATTTGAACGCGCAAATTGCCGCTGGCGCACAAGCGGTGATGTTATTTGATACTTGGGGCGGCGTACTGAGTACCGAAGATTATGCGGAATTTTCCTTGTATTACGCGAAACAAATCCGTAGTTTGTTGAATACCAACGTGGACGGGCAGCAAATCCCCACCATTTTATTCAGCAAAGGCTGTGGGCAATGGTTAGAAGCGATGACTGATGCAGGTTATGATGCGCTGGGCTTAGATTGGCAAACGGATATAGCCAATGCGCGTGCCAGAGTCGGGCATCAAGTGGCGTTACAAGGCAATATGGATCCGATTGCGTTATATGCGCAACCTGACATTATTACCGAAAAAGTAAAAACCATTCTGCATAAATACGGTCAAGGCTCAGGTCATGTGTTTAATTTAGGGCATGGTATTTTGCCCGACATTAATCCAGAACACGTTAAAGCCATGGTGGATGCTGTCCATCAATACAGTCCTGCTTATCATGCACAGGTGTAATATGAAATCATTAAAAATCTTTCTGGCAATCGGCTTGGTACTGGGCAACATCCCCGCTCATGCTGAAAAGGCAACTGACATTACTGTCTATCGTAGTCCGACGTGCAGCTGTTGCGGTAAATGGATAGAGCATTTAAAACAAAACAACTTTACTATCAAAGACATTCCTACCGAGGATATGCAGACCATTAAACATAAGCACGGTGTTAGCGACAACATGGCATCGTGCCATACCGCCGTCGTTAATGGTTATGTGGTTGAAGGTCATGTTCCCTCCGACGATATTAAAACCCTGTTGAAAACTAAACCTAAAGTAGTCGGTATCGCGGTGCCGCAAATGCCCAGCGGTACACCGGGTATGGAAATGGGCGGTAAAAAAGATGCTTACAATGTCATGAGTTTTGACGCTGAAAACCACGAACAAGTCTTTAAAAGCCACGCCGAGTAGACATAATATTTTCAGGTGATACGCGAGCTTAAAAATCCGCTTTACTTTTTAATGAGAATCGTTATTATTAACACAAAATTATTTTACTGGAGTCGTCCATGTATATTTGTGTTTGCAAAGCAGTAACTGATAAACAAATTAAAATCGCCATTGATAAAGGAGCGCGGACGCGCAGACAATTATATCAATGCACGGGAGCAGGAGATGTGTGCGGAAAATGTACCCGCCACATTAAACAGATGCTTGACGAAAACCTACCATCCGACTCTATAATGCAGGCTGCGTAATAATTTATCAATAATTGAAGGCGGCTTACTATGAAAGGCGACGTTAAAGTCATTGAGTTTTTAAATAAAGCTCTGGAAAACGAACTCACTGCAATTAACCAGTATTTTCTTCATGCAAAAATGTATAAAAACTGGGGTTTGGAAAAGCTCTATGCCAAGGAGTATCACGAATCCATTGATGAAATGAAACACGCCGATCAAATAATTGATCGTATTTTATTTCTGGAAGGTTTACCGAACTTACAAAATATCGGCAAAATTTTAGTCGGTGAAAACACCGAAGAAATGCTGGCTTGTGATTTAAAACTGGAACATTTGGCTGTTCCTGATTTAAAAGATGCCATCGTACACTGTGAAAATGTGCGTGATTATGTGTCGCGAGAATTATTTGAACATATTTTAGAAAGCGAAGAAGAGCATATAGATTGGCTGGAAACCCAATTAGAGTTAATTGAAAAAATAGGTTTGCAGAATTATCTCCAATCGCAAATGTAACCCCCCTGCTACACGCCGAACTTACTTATCACTGTCCTGTAAGTTCGGCACAACTCCTCTGCAAGCAATGCAACCCTTTATCATTTCCCCGTAGTAGATTATTGGTATCATCGTCAAATAACAGCAGCTTTTTTGTTTGTACGGTTTCCTCAAACAGTCCCATCGTGTACCATGTAAGGCTACAAAAAGCGTCTGGCACATAGCGTAGCGTCACTGAATACCTATAAATAAAACAATCACTTATGAAAATACTGACTATCTACTTTAAAAACATCAACTCATTGGAAGGCGAGA
Organism: Methylococcales bacterium; assembly: GCA_030654015.1. Taxonomy (GTDB): domain Bacteria; phylum Pseudomonadota; class Gammaproteobacteria; order Methylococcales; family Methylomonadaceae; genus UBA4132. The sequence goes on from JAURYI010000011.1 coordinate 50,372, forward strand.
CTCGCATTGATTTTACCGAGGCTCCGTTTTCTGATACGGGCGTGTTTGCGATTACAGGGCCTAACGGTTCAGGTAAATCCAGTATTTTAGATGCCATAACCTTGGGTTTGTATGGTGAAACCTTTCGCTTTAATAAACCTGCCGAGTATGTGATGACCAAGCAGACGGCGGATTGTTTCGCACTGGTTGAATTTTCTTTAGGCGCGGAAAAATATCAATCAAGTTGGCGGGTTGCGCGGGAGGATGGACTGGCGACGGGTGAATTGCAAGCGGCGGCAATGCAGTTGATTCGTTTGAATACGGGCGAAGTGCTGGCAAATACGCCACAACAAGTGTGTGCGCAAATGACCGCAATCACGGGCATGAATTTTCGTAATTTCACCCGCTCTATTTTGTTGGCGCAAGGCGATTTTGCGGCATTTCTTAATGCACTTGATGCGGAGCGCATGGATATTCTGGAAAAAATAATCAGCACCGATATTTATGCTGATTATAAACAACAGGTCATAACCCAAGCCGAGCAAGCGCAACAAAGTATCACGCAAGTAAAACAGCAGTTAGACGCAATTGAACTGTTGCCGCCTGAAAAAACAGAGGCTTATACGCATGATTTAGCTGATTACCAAGAACAATACGCTGAACTTCGCCAAGAGCAGACAACGCTGAATAAACAGCAAGCCGCTGTGAAAAATATTGCCTCTGTGCAAGCGCGAGTGGCGACTCAGAAGCAAAATTTAAAGCATACCAAAGCAGAAGCCCTGCAAGTACAGCAACAGCTGGAGCGCGTCAACGCTAACCAGAATGCGTTGATTTTTAAAGAAGAAGCCGAGTTTATTAATGATAAAAACCAGACTGTCACGCAAGGCAAGGCTGAATTATCGGCGTTGAAAAATGAACTGGTACGGTTAAGAACCAATCTGGTCGATGATAAAACAGTTACTGATGGCTTAGGTAATAAATCGCTTGCTGAACAGCAACAGATTATCAGCAGTCTTAAAACCCACATAGGGCAATTAACTGCCAATGCACAGTCGGAAGTTGCGTTGGCTCATTCGCTGGAAGCACAGATTGAGGAAAAAAAAGCCGCCCAAGTAGCGTTAGAAGCATGGTTGAGTGACCACGCGGGGGATGAAAGTTTGCTGACTGACTTTCCTGACCTCGGTAAATTGACCAAGCTGCAAGCTGATTTACAGGCGTTAAACGCCCAGCAAAAAGTATTTGCCAAGCAAAGCAAAGACAGTGATGCCGCGCTCAATGCCAATACGTCGGCTCTTGAAAAAGAACGGCAAAAACTCGCGGATACCACAATAGCACTTGCCGCAGATGAGCAAGAGTTGACCGCTTTTCTGGCAAGTCAATCGCTGGAAGAAGTTGATGGTTTACGCGCGGATCAAGAAGCGCGGGTTAAAGACTTTGAAGAATTAAAATATCTCGCCGTCGCTTATCAACGTTTATCCAAGTCGGGTTTTAGTTTGTTCTCGTTTTTTGGCGGCAAAAAAGAACAGACGGAACTGGATGCTGATGCCCTGAGTATGGAGCATGAAGAGCTTAAGCTGGAAGTGCTGCGCGAAGAAAATATTAAAAAAGTGTTGGAGCAGAAGGTTTTTCATGAAGGTCTGCTGAAAAAAATGGCAGACAGCCGACAACATTTGGTTGACGGCAAGCCTTGTCCGTTATGTGGCGCGTTACAACATCCCTACAGCAAACATCCACCTGCACAGTTCAATTCCCAACAAGCCTTGGTCGATCAACAGGTCAAAATAAAAGACTTACTGGCACGCACTTACAGTGTGGGTCGGCAGTTGGAAGATGCACGGAAACAGGATGAAAACAAATCATCAAATCGGGCAAGACGGCAGCGCGTCAGTTCTTTGTGGTTAAGTTTGTGCAATCGCTTGAATGCGGCACGTTCAGACATGGATATTCAAAATATCGCGTTGATGGACGAGATGTTAAAAGCGGAAACTGAAGAATTAAAAAGTATTGTTGACTTAGGCGTGTATTACCGTAACAAGCAACAGAATATCGTCAAATTAACCGTTGCGATTGAAAAAAGTACCATTGCTATCACGCAGCTAGAAGCTAATATCGTTGCCATTACAGCGGAAATTGACGGGCGCGTACAGCAAAAAACAGACATTGAAAGCGTGTTGCACGAGCATCAGCAACAAGAAAAACAACTGTCAGAACAGGTGGTTAATCAACTGACTGTATTGGGCGAGCAGTTACCCAGCGGCAAGAAAAAAGATGATGGCTTGTTTGATCGCCTGACTGCGCGTAAGCAGGAATATTATGGTTATAAATTCCGTCGTGACAACCTGATAGAAGAACTCGCGCTATTGACTGCCAAGCAAGCCACCTGCCAGACAGAAATAAATACCTTTAAAGAGCAGCTGGATCTTATCGGTGCGCGCTTACCGAATGAAGAAAATATTGCCTTGCATCTGGTCGTGATTGAAAAACAAAAACTGATTGCCGAGCAGGAACGCCTGATGATGGCGCAAAGTGCCGAACTTGCTCAATTACAGCAAACATTACTGGAAAAAATAGCAGCGACGGCATTGCCCAGCTTAACCGCACTGAATGAAATACTGGCACTGTTGCCGCGTCAGGCAGAATTTGAACAGTTATCCGCTCAACTTAGCGCGGATATTGCCGCTAAAACGCTGGAAGTGGAGCAAACCAGCGTCGAGTTGGAAACCCTGTTTAATCTGGCTGAAACAGCGTTAAGTCCTGAAGAACTGACCGCACAACTAAAACAAACCAGCGGTCGAATGGAGGATGTGCAGTCCGAGATACTGCGTTTAGAAAAATTGTTGCATCAGAATAAAAAACTGCAACAGCATTACCAAGCCCTACAGTCCCACCTGCAACAACAACAAGCGGAAGCAGAACCTTGTTTCGCAGAACTGGCGTTGTTAAGTGAAGAAAATGGCATGGTATTTCGCCGCAGGGTACAACAACAGTTGGCGAATAAATTATTGGTACAAACCAACGACATTCTGGAAAAAATCAGCGGACGGTATTATTTAAGGCAACTGCCGAGTGAACAAGGCTTGGCATTGGTGGTCGAAGATACCCTACAAGCTAATGTTCAGCGTGTTCCTAAAACCCTGTCGGGCGGCGAGAGTTTTGTCGTCAGTCTCGCGTTGGCATTGGGTTTGTCTGAATTAGCCAATAACGGACGCTCAGTCGATTCACTGTTTCTCGATGAAGGTTTCGGTAATCTGGATGCGGAAACTCTGTATATTATTATCAGTACCCTTGAAAATCTACACACGCACGGCAAAATTGTCGGCGTTATTTCCCATGTCGATGCCGTACAAAAACGTTTCAAAGCCCAATTGCAAGTGGTTAAAAAACCGAACGGCATGGGGATGTTAAAAAAAGCCTCTTGATGGTTGAGTGAACACGCATACTCCACCAATAGAGATTACTATTTCTGTCGCTTGAACATAACAAGGTAGGTGTATTATGAGTGAATTACCGAATAACCAAACTGAAGCTGAAAAAAAATTACAGGCCTTAAAACGACTGGCAACCACCGTCTATTTGTGTCAACTACTGGCGTTTGCCTTTGCGGGTTTGCCGTTATTGGTCGGCGCGTTTATCAACTTCATGAATCGCAGTGACGCAGAGGGAACGTGGCTGGAATCGCATTTTAACTGGCAAATTCAAACCGTCTGGATGAGTCTGGCGGGTTTTGCAGTCGCAGGTTTAACCTTGGACATGGGTGTGGGCTTATACATTCTGCTCATAACCGTTCTGCTGCTGGTTTACAGAATCATGGTCGGCTGGATTGCCTTAAGTGCGAACCGCGCGGTTGCCGTTAAAAAATAAATCACGCCTAAATAGGCGCAACTTTCAAAGTTAAGCCGTTTGTGCTGAGCTTGTCGAAGCATGGACGGTTTGAAAGGGTATCCAATCACCCTTCGACAAGCTCAGGGTAAATGGAATTAGGCTTTTTTCATAATCCGCGCTTTTTCACGTTGCCAATCCTGATCTTTAGACGCGGCGCGTTTATCGTGTAATTGTTTGCCTTTCGCCAAACCAATTTCCAGCTTGGCTCTACCTGCTTTCCAGTACATAGACAGCGGGATGATGGTATAGCCTTTACGCTCCACCGCACCAATCAGTTTATTCAGTTCATGACGGTTTAATAATAATTTTTTGGAACGTATCGCATCGGGATTGATATGCGTAGAAGCAGACAACAACGCTGAAATATGCGCCCGATACAACCACGCCTCGCCCCGCTTTATCACTACATAACTTTCTTTTAACTGTATGCGTCCCTCGCGTAAACTTTTTACTTCCCAACCTTCCAGCACCAAGCCCGCTTCAAAACGTTGCTCAATAAAATATTCATGCGTGGCTTGTCGATTGACAGCAATGGTGGCGTTTTGTTGATCGTTCTTTTTTTTGGAGTTTTTATCCGCCATAGCGTGGTGTTCCTAATGTTTAAATCTGAGGTAATCGACTGTTTTTGTTATTTTACCCGATATTACCCAGCTATTGCCGATTATGATGCAAGGTCTTGTAAGTAGCTGAACAAAAATTTTCTGGTATTACGGGCAAGGTTAAGCCGTTCGTGGTGAGCCTGTCGAACTATGAACGGCTTAACTACTCACCCTTCGACAGGCTCAGGGCGAACGATTAAACATCAGGTTAATATCTGAAAACTTATATTTAACTACTTATCAGTTATCATTAGTTAAACTAATTATGGAGTATCCGTTATGAGCGTTGCCTTTTATATCGTCCTTGACCATCAAAATCCTAATTTTGACACCTTTGTCAATGGTAAAGCTATCGCACACTGTGACGGGCTTGACACCATCCTAAACAAACTTGATCTTAAAGACATCTACGAGTATGTAGACGGTGATATGGAGGACTTTCTTGGCAATGACAGGGAAGAGGATGATGACTTTGAAGAAGAGCAAGCGTTTGATCCATCAAAATACAAATGGTTTACCGCCGCAGAAGGCATTGAATACTTTAGTAAAATTAAAACCTACCTACAAGATAACGCCGCCGAAGTTGACGATGCAGAATATGTCATTGCCGACTTAGATGAATATATTGATTTGTTACACAAAGCGGGAGCAATCGACGCAAACTGGCATCTGCAAATAGATTCATAGGCTGTGCCGACGGTTTTCTCGAACGATGTGCTTCACATTCCATGATTAGCACACCTTATCGCGTTGATTTTCTGGTTTTTTTAACTTTCTCAGTTTCTACCAGTGGCGCGGTGAGTTGTTGGTACATCTCAAACAAAAACGCCACCCGTGCCGCATCATCTTTGCCGCCTCCTTCGACTTTGTTCAGGACAGGTTTGTAACCGTAAGCGGCATCAACCGCTTTATCGAGGGCGTTGTGGGCTTTAACCAGATTCGGCGGCATGGTTAATGGATTATATAAATCTGCCAACGTTGAGACTGTATGTTCGGCTCTTGCGTCTAAAACGGCTTGGGCTTTTTCTTCGATGGTTTTGATTTGTTTAGCGTCAGGTGCTGGAAAGGCGAAGTTGTTATAAACGATACTGGCAGAATATTGATAATCACTTTTCATTCGACCACAAACAGTACGCATCCAAGCCATGTGCATCCGCGATTGTAAAACGCCAAAATGGTATTTAGTCGCGTTTGGTACAACCAGTAAACTACCACTAGCAATCCAGTCGGTGGAAACAAAGCCAATTGGTAAGTACATTCTCTGTTCGGAAGAAACTTTCGGTATAGCTAAATAATCGCTGTTTGGTTGTCTATTTTCACTAAATAAAGTTGGAAATTGCGCCCATTCGCGTGTTCTAGCTTTACCACTGTTCAATCGAACTTTACGAACCTGCTCAACACGGTTCATTACTTCTGGCATAGCTTTTAATTCGTGAGGGCTAACACCCACCAACCATAAACAATATCGTTGCATATTGTTGATTAATTCATCACCGCCGATAAATCGTTTTATCCATTTTTCAGCTTGAGGTTCTTTGGACAGCAGATCTAATTTTTCTTGTGGTGATAATGCAAGATAGCCAAAATCGGTGGCTTCGCTACCTTTATTTATTTCAGCCACTTTACAGATAGATTGCGTTCTTTTTCGGATTAAAACAGTTGGAGCATCAACTAAATACGGATTAATTTGCTTGGCTTTGATTTCAATCGGTTCACCTTTGATATTGTCACCATAATCAAACAAACGATAACTACTCGGTTCTTTCAAACCAAAGCCGATAATCACACAATGCACAGCGGCAACACCTCGCCCTTCATTACTCCATTGAAAAGTACGATGAGCAAAATGGATTTTCACGCCTTGCGCTGATAAATAGCCCCATAAAATGCCCACTTGTTCGCCCTGACAAATGCTGTTAGTAGAAACAAATGCAACGGTTACGTTAGGATTTATTTTAATGTAGGCGGTCGCTTTGATATGCCACGCCGTCACATAATCAAGAACTCCCGCGCCTTTAATTGATGACGCTAACGGTGCAATATCAGCTTTTTGCTGTGATGATTGTTCTTTTTTGCCAATAAACGGCGGATTACCCATAATAAAACTGCACTCGCTGGGTTTTATCACGTCTTCCCAATCCAACCGTAAGGCATTGGCACAGACAATATTGGCTTTTTTCTTCAACGGTATGCGGTTGTAATACAAGCCCAGTTCCTGCACGCGCAAATTCATTTGATGATCCACCAGCCACATTGCCAGCGTGGCGATAT
>JAURYI010000019.1 GCA_030654015.1 Methylococcales bacterium
TTGTGGTGGTGCGCCCATTGATATTATTCGCAAATATATCGAACAACAACAAACGCCTAACTAATGCCAAAGGCGGCTATCGCCGCCGCGCTATCCATCCCCGCCCTAAAGAGGCGGGGTTTTTCGCGCATCTGGATAAAAAACGGTGATTTAGTGGAGATTTGCCATGCCCAAGAAACCTAAATTCAAAAGTGATGCGTTTGCCGCCATACACAGTACAGTCCAAGGGCTATACCGTGCAGGGGCAATTGATAAAACCACAATGCGTGAATTTGATGAATCCTGTCTTGTTCCTACAGAAATCGACCCTCAACAAATAAAATTAATCCGTGAAAACAACCACGTCAGTCAACCTATTTTTGCCCGTTACCTCAACACCAGCGAATCAACCATGCAAAAATGGGAAACAGGGGCAAAGCGTCCTAGTGGAATGGCTCTCAAACTCTTGGCAGTAGTGCAGAAACACGGATTGAAAATATTGGCTTAGCAAGTCGATGGATAAATGATTTCGATAATCCTCGATTTCACTGCGTTACATCGAGGCTACTTGCTATGATTGATGTTATTTGCTGCAAATTTTTCCAACAAAATTTTGCTTGGATGATTTGCGAGAGATACAAGTTTATTAGCAAGAGCTACAGGTATAATTGAGTCATCATACATATCACATTTAAGTTTTTGTATATTAACCAATATCTCTGGTAAATTTCTGTAATGCTCTAGTTTTGGATTTTTGATAATATCTTTACTATGAACAGGAACGGATAAAACAATTACTTGATCATCTTTAGAATGGTAAATTATTTTCCCTCCATAATAAGACGTACTTCCATAGTGCATTTTTTGATGATCACCAGGAACAATATATTTATAAATATATTCATTGCTTAATAATATGTATTTCCCTTTATCAAGAATAACTTTACCATCCTTTGGTAAACATATTTCATGTGCGTGTTCAACAAATGCACCGCTTTTTTCTAGCCCAACTAAAAAAAGGCTTTTCTTATCGAGTAAATAATTACAAAGTTCTCGCATTGGTTTGTGCATATTTGCAGTTTGACCAGAAAAACTCAAAGGGCCATCTGTAATAAATAAAAATTTTTTTAATAAGGCAGGCTGTAGTTTTAATAACAATCGAATAAAATGAACGATAATTAGTTGCTCAATTAATCTAGTTAAATAACCTAATATTCCTCCTGCGCCTTGGTCATCATCAATAGCTTCATGTAATCGAAAAATATCAGTTAAGTAGATTACACCTGAGCCACAATCAAAAGTGTAATCTTTATTCATTTTATCTTTTTCTAATAATACATTACCGCTTCCTACTTCATTGTTTGGATCATTTGATAATGAGTAGCTTGTAAGTGGAGAGTATTTATATTCTTCAAATATAAACCAATAAAGCGTTTCCATAAATGAACTACTTTCACGGGTCTCCATAAAAAAGTCATAAATAACTTTTCGTACAGAATCGGTTAGCGATTTTTGATTATTTGAAGTAAGATTTTTTATGGGTATTGCTAATTTGAAGCGTGCAAGATTATGCAACTTTTGCATATCCTCTGGAAAAATAAACGGCTTTTCAGAAAGCGCATCAAGATCATCTCTGTCAATTCGTATTGCTCCAAATTGAAAAAAAGCGATTTGCGAGGATGGAAAACTTTTTTTAACCTCAACTGTTGTATATCCACCATCTACAGTAAGAATATAACGAATCGGATTAGTAATATTTTCATCAAGTGAACAAATATTATTTTTATCTTGCTCCTCTATATCTTCGGCAGATTTCGGAAAAGAACAACTATTAATAAAATCCTGTATAAAAGGGTCTTTAATAATATGAGTGTGATTAATCTTTGCAGCCCATTCATTTGGCTTATGGCTTCGGCTAGTCGTTCCCATATTACAAACCTTTATTAGCTAAGAATCTATCAATTTGTACAGGAATAACAAAAGGATTTGTGTAAGTTTTCATACGCACAAAGCCCTTATCATTTCCAGAACTGAATTTTAATAATGAGGCAGTAAAATCAGAGAAATCATAATATTTTTTCAGCTCTCTCATTTCATCATCATTGTTGAGATGAGCAATAAACCAGTTTTGGGTATTTTTAAGAATGTTTGAGCTGATAGAGCTGACTTCTTGAGTCGCATATATCATACCAAGATGTAATTTTGCCCCTTCTTTAGCAAGACGGTTATATACATCTGTTAAATCTTTTTCATCCTTTTTAGGAAAAAGATTATGGGCTTCCTCAAAATAAAATTGAATAAAATTGTTCGGGGTATTATTTACGAATCTTGCCATTGCATCATTAAATATAGCCCTACATATTCTTTCTGAAAATAATTTCTGAACAACTGGCGAACCTTGAGACAAATCCACAATAACAATTTTTCCATTACGCAATAAATCTGGAATTTCTTGCTCGAAAGATTTATCAATTACATTTGTGTGTAAATCATGAAGCTCTTTAACGCGGATTTTTCTATAACCACTAACAGAATTTTTTTCGCTTGGAGATTTAAAACCTGTTAAAAAAATCATTAGTGATTTTAAATCATCATCTGCCCATTCATATCCTTTTGTTTGTTCATATTTGCTGAAAAAATCATTCTCTTTATATGTTTTCCAGATATTTTCAAACCATGATGCCGCTTGTTGAAGAGTTATGCCTTTTACTGGATCAATTTCACCATTGATTTCTTTATTACCAGAAAATTGAACGGTAAACCCTTGAGGTGCTGGAAATCCCGCTCTATGTAAACAACATAAATAAGCCGCTTTTATACGTCCAAATCTTACGTTCGCACTTCTATCTTCCTTATCAATAGGTTCAGATAAATTAACGGCTATAAAATTATTTACATAATCACCTGTGATTCTATTTGCATCAAAGTAGCTTTTTATCAATTCAAAACCGCTTTCTATTTCACGATAGAAATTAACCTTCATTACTTTAAATCCAGACTTTTCTAATACGCTGTAGCGAGTTACATCAGAGCTATAAAGTTCATAAATAGCCGTGCCTGCATCTTGAAGATTTGGATTTGCATATTCACCATTAACATCAAAAATAATTTGCCCTACTGGAAATTGTGGTGCGCCTTCTTTCGTAAAAGGATTAATAGCTTCTAACTGATTAGATAATTTCTTTACGGATGATTTTTTAGATATTTCAGCCGTTGCTTCAATTATTTTTTTCACCGTATTTGATTTACCTGTTCTGGTCATACCAAAAAGAGCCGTTCTTTTGCCTATAAAATCTTGAGGACTTATGAATACATCAACTTCGGGCTGCTCTAAATGGAATCTTCTACTTGAACTATATCTAATATGACCAATTTTAAATTCATTTTCATTACCCGCAATTAAATCATTATCCCGTTGATTTACGATTTTATGTAATACATCACCAGTAGCCTTATAAACACTATAATTATTTGCAGCGTAGAAATTTTCAAGGTCAGCACCAAACTCAAGAGTTTGGTTAATCTTATAAAACGAACCTAAAACGCGGCATTCAAGCCCTGAAAAACTAAATTCATAGCGAGTAAAATCATCAAGTTTACTTTTATCTTTACTACCAGCTAGTCCGCTAATATCAGAACCTTCTTTATAATATTCAATCATTGAGCTAACAACATCATTATCCGTTGGTAGTTTTGATGGACACAAAGCACGAAGTAATACAGCTTCTTGCACGCCATCTTCGCCATCATAAAATGCTAATAAAAAAGTACCTTGCGGTATTCCTTTTACTTGATTTTTCCAAGCATCAGACACAAGGATTTGAGCTTTTTCATAATCGAAGTAATAAGGTCGCCCAACAAATAATGATTTATCACGTCCTTTTTTGAAAAGATCAACACTCGCAATCTCTTTAATTTGATTTTCCAGCATCAGGCTACTCCTCGGATTTTTTTAGAATTTATTTTTAGGGATGCGTTTAATTCAGGATCATCGAACCTGATTATTGAATCGTGTGCATAATCTTCATTTATTTCAACAGAAACCCATTTTCTTTTTAACTTTTCGGCAATATATCCTGTTGTATTACTACCTGCAAATGGATCAAAAACAAGATCATCTGTATCAGTTAAAAATTCCACAAAGAAACTAACTAGTCCACTGTGCATCCGCGCAGGATGTGGAGTAATATTTTTTTCTCTACATTTTTTAAAAAAATAATCATTTGAATTGGTGTTTGAAAAGCTTAATACACTGTGTGGAAGCCTAACATCTCTTTTTTCATCAATAGGTTCTAATTCAAATAGATTATGGGAAATACTACCACCATTATCTTTAGCAAAAGCATTTTCACTAATATTATGTTCCGATGGACGTTTGCCAGAATTAAATTTTTTAGTTTCAATAAGTTTTTTCATACTCTTGCTGTATGGTCGTAAAACTTTTGAATTATCTGCTTTTGGATAATCTGTTTTTGACATCCACCAAACATGAGTATAACTATCAACTGTTCTAATTCTATTTACAGTTACCCATTGAGCTGGCGAAGGTAGTTTTGATGGGTTATAGGAAATAAATTCTTGAATCAATCTTAAATTTGAATTATTCACCATTTCAAATAAACATTTTAAATGAAGTAATGATTGCACTGGACGATGTTTTTCCCATGCGTTACCTATTTCAATAACTAACGAACCATCATCTGTTAATAAATCTTCAAAAATTGGAGCTAACTTTATAAACCATTGTAGATAATCTTCTCCATTAAGATTGCCATAACTTTTTTTTGAATTTAAAGGAAATGGGGGGGAGGTGATTATTAATTGAAATTTATTTTTATAGTGTTTTTTTAAATAGCTTTTAGCTATCTCCAAAGAATCACCAACAAGTAGCTGTCCGTAAGCTGTCTTGTATAACCTATTTTTCATTACTTAGCTTTTCCTTAATTTTACGTTATTGTCATGATAACACGATGAGATAAGTTATATAGGGTTCGAGTTGACGCAAATAATGTGCCTCCTACTGTCGGCACATCTAATTGCGCTGTTATATAAATCAAACCACCTCAACCCGTGCAAATTTTCGTTTGCCGACTTGATAAACATGATTGCTGCCGACTGCTAACAGCAATTTAGTGTCGCTGACTTTTTCGCCGTCTATTTTTACCGCGCCTTGGTTAATCATGCGGATGGCTTCTGAAGTGCTGGCGGTTAAGCCTGCTTCTTTTAATAGCGTGGCAATTGCACAGCCTGTAGATTCTGCTTTAACGGTGACTTCATCCATTTCATCGGGTATTGCGCCGCGTTGGAATCGGGCTTCAAAATTTTCCAGAGCTTTTTCGGCGGCTTCTTTGTTGTGGAAACGTTCGACAATTTCTTGGGCTAACAGCACTTTGTAGTTGCGTGGGTTCGCGCCTTGTTCACATTCTTGCATCCATGTTTTTATTTCGGTCATGGGGCGGAAGCTGAGCAATTCAAAATAACGCCACATGAGTACGTCAGAAATCGACATGAGTTTGCCGAACATTTCATCTGCTGCATCAGCGATACCGATGTAGTTATTGAGTGATTTGGACATTTTTTGTACGCCATCCAAGCCTTCTAAAATTGGCATGGTGATAACGACTTGCGGTTTTTGTCCGAACACTTCTTGTAATTGCCGACCCATTAACAGGTTGAATTTTTGATCGGTGCCGCCTAGCTCTACGTCGGCTTTCATGGCAACGGAATCGTAGCCTTGTATTAAGGGGTATAAAAATTCATGGATGGCAATGGGTTGACCGCTTTTGTAGCGTTTATTGAAGTCATCACGTTCCAGCATTCGTGCTACGGTATTTTTTGCGGCAAGTTGGATTAATTCGGCGGATGACATGGCGTTCATCCATGTGGAATTAAAGACGACTTCGGTTTTAGCGGGATCAAGAATTTTAAAAATCTGGTCTTGATAGGTTTGCGCGTTGGCTAATACGTCTTCACGCGATAAGGGTTTGCGGGTGACGTTTTTACCTGTGGGATCACCAATCATGCCGGTAAAATCGCCAATTAGAAATAATACGTCATGCCCTAAATCTTGAAACTGTTTTAATTTATTGATTAACACGGTATGCCCTAAGTGCAAATCAGGGGCAGTAGGATCAAAACCTGCTTTGATGCGTAGCGGTCTGTTTTCGGCTAATTTTTTGATTAATTCGTGTTCCACTAATACTTCGTCAGTCCCTCGTAGCAACTGCGCTAATACATCTTCTTGCAAGGTCTTTCTCCTAGTTAATCTGTGTTAAAGGTTGTTATTATAGAATTACCCAGTCATTCGGTAGAATAAAATTTTCAGGTTTCGTATTAATTGGTAAAAGCTAAAGAAAACCCTTAAAATGACACCATAAAAACATTGCCACCCGTTTTTTAATATATTTCAAACGCTTAGCCAATAATCCATGAAAAATAAATTTTATGCCTCTTTGTTGATATGGGTAGGTCTAATGGTTGCTGCATTGCCTGGTGTTGCGAAACCTGCACAGCCGTCTGCTAAAAAGCAGCCGTCGAGTGCTGCCAAGCCCAGTAAAACAAATGCTGTGAGCAGCAAAAAATCAGAGCCGCCCACATCGAAAAAAACACCTGCCAAAACAGTCGCCAAACAAACGCCCAGCCAATCAAAGACCCGTCAAGTTGCTGATACGAAAGACAGTAAAAACAACAAATCCAAAGCCCAACAGCTTGCTGATAGCAAGCATGGCAACTCCAAGGCTCAGCAACTCGCCGATGCTAAAGATAGCAAACACGGTAAATCCAAAGCCCAGCAACTCGCTGATGCCAAAGACAGTAAACGTGGCAAATCCAAAGCGCAACAGCTTGCCGATGCTAAAGACGATAAACGTGGCAAATCCAAAGCGCAACAACTCGCCGATGCTAAAGAAAATAAGCGCGGCAAACATGGCAAAACAAAATCCCGTCAGGTTGAAGACGAGCCGTTGTATGGCGAAGCCAGTGACGGTGATGCGTCAACCGCTGTCGTAGAAGGCGAAGCCACGACTGAGCCTGAGCAACTGACTGCACCCGATATTTACAGCCAAAACAACGCGCAAAAAAATAGCCCGCTTATCACTACGCCCGAAAAATCTAGCTCGCTCTTTTTTCCACCCGCGCCCTCGGCAGTCATAAATGCCAAACCCAGCGACAATGGGCAAGCACCTGACAATCCGTTTATTGGCACACCCCCGAAGGCAAGCAATCCAATGGCGAATAATGAGCGTATGCACTCATTGATAACACAGGGCGCAAAGCCGTATCAGAGCATTGATAACAGTCACGAAACGTCGTCTGAATCCAGCGAAAACAATAATCTGCTCATTCAGCCCAGCAATAACAAGCGTATTCGTACCTCACTAGGTGCGCGTAACAGCAACATTATCAACAACGCCAGCAACAGCGAAACCACACAACAAGTCGCCAGTGCGCACGGCGTTGTTGATGGTTCATTGCCTTCGGCGGGTGAAAAAGCAGGTTTATCCAATGATATGGTGATAGAACTGACCGATATTTTTGCGTGGGATATAGATTTTGCCAACAACCTGCAAGAAGGCGATCAATTCACTGTTTTATATGAAGAAGGCGCGGGTAACGCCCATAACCGCATCATCGCCGCACAATTTGTTAATCGCGGCAAAACCTACACCGCCATTCGCTATAAAGACAAAGAAGGCATCATCAGTTATTACACACCTGAAGGACGCAGTTTGCGTAAAGCGTTTTTAAGTTCACCGCTCGACTATGCGAAAGTCAGCTCACACTTTGACCCGCACCGCAGACACCCTATTTTGAACAGAATCCGCGCTCATAAAGGCGTTGATTATGCCGCGCGTACAGGCACACCCGTCAAAGCCGCAGGTGATGGTGTCATTCTTTCGCATGAAAACAGAGGGGCTTATGGGCGCATGATTGTTATTTCACACGGCGAACATTACCAAACCGCTTACGCGCATTTGTCCAATTTCAGAAAAGACCTGCAAGACGGCGAACCCGTCAAACAAGGTGATGTGATTGGCTACGTCGGCTCATCTGGACTTGCGACAGGGCCGCATTTACATTATGAATTCCGTGTCGATGGTGAACACCGTGACCCTGAAAAGCTCGATTCACAACAAGCCATGCGTCTGCCTAACGGCATCTGGGAAGACTTTCACGCCCAAACCATTCCCGTGCTGACTCGCCTTAATCAGGCAAAAACAGGCACGTTAGTTGCCAAAAACTTATAACGCATCCATGAGTGAACTTTATATTGGTCTTATGTCAGGCACCAGTCTTGATGGTATTGATGCCGCGCTGGTTGAATTTAACGACAATCAGGTTCAACTGATTGCCTTTGAATATCAGCCGTTTTCCGACACGCTGAAAAATCAGCTTGCAGCCATCAGCGATGCTAACGCCATGCTGTTTCTCAAGGACTACGGCGCGATGGATACCCAACTGGGACACTTATTCGCCGACATTATCAACACGCTATTAAGCAAAGCCAACATTCCCGCAGCCGCTATTAAAGCCATCGGCAGTCATGGACAAACCATCTTCCACGACCCGAATAGTGATCTGCCGTTTTCCCTACAAATCGGCGACCCCAATATTATTGCCGAACGCACAGGCATCACCACCATAGCCGATTTTCGCCGCAGAGACATTGCCGCAGGTGGACAAGGCGCACCGTTAGTGCCTGCGTTTCATCAAGCCGTGTTCAGTCACCCGTCCGAACACCGTTGCATCGTTAATATCGGCGGCATTGCCAACATCACCATCCTGTCCAATACACCCTCAGATGCGGTCATCGGTTTTGACACAGGTGCGGGCAATATTCTGATGGATCAATGGATACAAAAACACCGCAGCCTTAATTATGATGCACAAGGTGCGTGGGCAAAATCGGGCAACATTAATCACGAGCTGGTCAACCAACTTAAAAAAGACCCGTATTTTCAACTCGACCCCGCCAAAAGCACTGGCAAAGAATATTTCTCACTGGATTGGATTTATCAAAACATCAAGGTGACGGATTACCGCGCCGAAGATATACAAGCCAGCTTATGTTTTTTAACCGCCACCACTATTACCGACGCAATAAAAAAATACGCACCTGCCACCGAACAAGTGTTAATTTGCGGCGGCGGCATTCATAACGACTATTTGCTACAACTGATTGAACAAAACCTGCATTGCCCTGTAAGCTCCACCGAACTGTACGGCATTCATCCAGACCACGTTGAAGCCATTGCATTTGCGTGGTTAGCCAAACAAACCTTACATCATTTAACGGGCAATCTGAAAGAAGTCACAGGTGCGAATCGAAATGTCATCTTAGGTGGCATTTATCAGGGCAAACAATAATGAACTGTAGCTTGGGTTAGCTGTGAGCTTGTCGAACAGCGTAACCCAACATTTACTGGCGAAGGGAACGATACGGCGCAAGAACCCACAACCCCAAAAATATCAACCTTAATTTACCGTACAATAAATTTTTATACTCCTTGTTATCTAGGAATTTATCCATGAATATCGCCAGTATTTTTAATTATTGCGAAGCAGTCTTATGGTTTACCATTGCATTAACGGCTTTTTTGCGCCGAAAAAATGCCAATGTCAAACTCACCAAACTGGCTATATTGGTCAGTATCAGTTTTTTCTTTTTTGGTATTTCTGACCTCATCGAAGCCAATACGGGCGCGTGGTGGCGACCTTGGTGGTTGTTAGTGCTAAAGGCTTTGTGTATTTTATCGTTCGTGACCTGTTGGTATAAATACAAGCAAATCAACAAAGAAAATAACTAACTGAAAACTATGGATACCATCAGCATACGCGGCGCACGAACCCACAACCTGAAAAACATCGACCTCGACCTACCACGCAATAAACTCATCGTCATCACGGGTTTATCAGGTTCAGGTAAATCATCCTTAGCCTTCGACACACTGTATGCCGAAGGGCAACGCCGCTACGTCGAATCCTTATCCGCCTACGCTCGGCAATTTTTATCCATGATGGATAAACCCGATGTGGATCACATTTCAGGTTTATCACCTGCAATTGCCATCGAACAAAAATCCACCTCGCATAATCCGCGCTCCACCGTCGGCACGATTACCGAAATTTACGATTATCTGCGTTTGTTATACGCCAGAGTCGGTACGCCGCAATGCCCTGAACATCACACCTCATTACAAGCGCAAACCATCAGCGTCATGGTTGACCAATTACTCGCACAACCCGTAGAACAACGCTGGATGTTACTCGCGCCCATCGTTAATGAACGCAAAGGCGAACACACGCAACTACTGGCTAATTGTCGCGCCCAAGGCTTTATTCGGGTGCGCATTGATGGCGTGATTTATGAATTAGACGAACTGCCTGTTTTAGATGCCAAGAAAAAACACACCATTGAAATCATCGTTGACCGTTTTAAAATTCGCGACGATGTAGCGTTACGCTTATCTGAATCCTTAGAAACCGCGCTACGGCTTGCGGAAGGCATCGCTATTGCTGTCTGTATGGACGATGACAAAACCCTGTATTTTTCTGAACGCTACGCCTGTCGGCATTGCGGCTACACCTTAAGTGAACTCGAACCGCGCATTTTTTCCTTCAACAATCCTAAAGGCGCGTGTTCAACCTGTGACGGTTTAGGAATCAGCCAACAATTTGATGCTGAATTAATCGTGCAACAACCTGAACTCAGTTTAGCCGCTGGTGCGATACGCGGCTGGGACAAACATAACAGCTATTTTTATCCCGTGCTGTGCGCCTTAGCCCAGCATTACGATTTTGACCTCAACACCCCGTTTGCCAAATTGCCCAAAGCTGCACAAGAAGCCGTATTATTTGGCACGGGCAAAACGACTATTGAATTTAGCAATCATAAAAAACAGCGTTTTGAAGGTGTATTAAATATCATGCAGCGGCGTTATCTGGAAACCGATTCGCTGAGCGTGCGTGAAGACCTCGCCAAATATCTCACCCAAACGCCCTGCACTGCCTGTGGTGGCGCACGAGTCAACACCGCCGCCCGCAATGTATTTATCGACGAGTTAGCTATCCATCAAATCTGCCATTTTTCCATTCGTGAAGCCTTGGCATTTTTTCAGCAACTGAATTTAACAGGTCAACGCGGTGCAATCGCCGAAAAAATTGTCAAGGAAATTCAGGAACGGCTGACCTTTTTAATCAATGTCGGCTTGGATTATCTAAGCCTAGACCGCAGTTCCGACACCCTGTCAGGCGGCGAAGCGCAACGCATACGCCTTGCCAGTCAAATTGGCGCAGGACTGGTCGGCGTGATGTATGTACTCGATGAACCCTCCATCGGCTTGCATCAACGCGACAACCAACGCCTGCTTAATACGCTGATACAACTGCGTGATTTAGGCAATACCGTGATTATGGTGGAACATGATGAAGATGCGATACGCGCGGCTGATTACATTTTGGACATAGGGCAAGGCGCAGGTGTGCATGGTGGACAGGTGATTGCGCAAGGCACAGTCGATGACATCATCAACACGCCCGACTCGCTCACTGGTCAGTATTTATCAGGCAAACTGAGCATAGCGATTCCTGAAAAACTCACCGCACCCAATCCCGATAAACAAATTATTGTCCGCAATGCGCACGGGAATAATTTAAAAAACGTTACCATTAACTTTCCTGTCGGCTTATTAACCTGCGTGACAGGCGTATCAGGTTCAGGTAAATCCACGCTGGTCAACGACACGCTCTACCGCTACGCCGCCAGAGCTATCAACCGCGCTGGCAGTATTCCCGCACCCTGTGACGGCATAGACGGACTGGAACAATTTGATAAAGTGGTCGATATAGACCAAAGCCCCATCGGCAGAACGCCGCGCTCTAATCCCGCCACTTACACAGGTTTATTCACGCCAGTACGCGAACTGTTTGCCGCCACCCACGAAGCCCGTTCACGCGGTTACAGCGTCGGACGCTTTAGTTTTAATGTCAAAGGCGGACGCTGTGAAGCCTGTCAGGGTGACGGCGTGATAAAAGTCGCCATGCACTTTTTACCCGATATATTCGTGCATTGCGATGTCTGTCACGGCAAACGCTACAACCGCGAAACCTTGGAAATACGCTACAAAGGCAAAACCATTGATGACGTGTTAAACATGACCGTCGAAGAAGCCGCCGAATTTTTCAGTGCCGTCCCCAGTTTAGCGCGTAAATTACACACCCTGATTGAAGTCGGTTTAAGCTACATCACCCTAGGACAAAACGCCACCACCCTGTCAGGCGGCGAAGCGCAACGGGTCAAACTCGCCAAACAACTGGCAAAACGCGACACAGGCAACACCTTGTATATTCTCGATGAACCCACCACAGGTTTACATTTTCACGACATCAAACAACTGCTCTCCGTATTACACACCCTACGCGACCACGGCAACACCATCATCGTCATCGAGCATAACTTAGACGTGATTAAAACCGCCGATTGGTTAATTGATATGGGTTTAGAAGGGGGCGCGGGTGGTGGTTTGTTGATTGCCGAAGGGTCGCCGCAACAAGTGGCTGATAATGCTGTTTCTCATACGGGGCAGTATTTGAAGCGGTTTTTTGAGTGAGTTGCACGTTTCTATGCTCTGGCACGGGAAAAACTATAAAAAATCTATCTATTTCCCCCTGAATGGATATTTTCTATATCCATTCTATACCCTTTAATACCCTATTCTAAGTGATTGTACCTTTCACTTTTTTGAAGGAGAATAATAATATGCCGACGATAGGAAACGCATCAATCGCGAACGATGCGCTTCATTCCTCAGCACATCCTATGTAGCGCACCTTCTCGCGTTATAGCGTAACCCGACTTATACAATCACACGACTAGGAGTATGAAATGGAAAAAGCGACCGATATTGAACATCGTGACTTTCTTTTGACATGTGCTATATGGCAAGACAGCCTTTTACAAAGTTATAGAAGTTTTCATGTGACAATCCAATGCGTTCTTATTGCGGCGGGTGCTGCTGTTTTTGCAGTACAGCTTGTAGGTGCAACTCAATATTTAAGCGCAATATTCAACGGTATTTTCACAGGACTTGTAACTTTTTTATTCTGGTTGCAACAATTTACAGCAAAAGAAATAAAAGAAGTGGTTGAGTGTCGCGCTAAGGATGTTAATTTTTGGCATAGAGCTATTCTTTTAGCAGAAAATCCATTAGAACCGAATCAACGTACATTTACATATTTCAAAATGTGGCAACATGCAAATCGTGCTTCTGTTGAGCATGTCTTGCCAAAATTTTTGCAATCAGATGGTTTAACCGAAGAAAAAGCTGAAGAGTTAGTAGGTAAAGGCACAGGACATACTAGGCAAGTTCTTGATAATAATTTGTTTGACCGACTTCAATGGTTATGGAAAGGAATGCTTGTTTTTAGTTGGATGACAACACTTTATGCTGTGTTCGACTTTTTTAACCCGTAACGCGATTTCTCGTTCCCAAGCTCTGGCTTGGGAATGCCTACCCTCAAGCTCTGCTTGATGTCTCCACTACACCAACACACCAAGCGGAGCTTGGTCATAGGCATTCCCAAACTGGAGTTTGGGAACGAGATGCCCCCAGAAAAACTGGAGTCTGGAGCGAGATGGAACGAAATGAATCAAAGAACTTCGATAACCCCAGCCTAAACGGTAAAATGGCTAACTTTCTGTTATCTTGAAGCTAAACCAATGGGACGTAGCCGCTATAAAATCCTGAATGAAGCCTATCCTTACTTCCACACCTTAACGGTTGCAGGTTGGCAACCCGTGTTTACCCGTCAGGAAAGCGTGCAACTACTTTTCGATAGCTTCATTTGGTTGCAGGAAAATACCGATTTCAGAGTTCATGCCTATGTCGTTCTGGAAAACCACCTGCATTTTATTTCAAGCGGTAGCGAGCATAGCAAACGCATACAGCAATTCAAATCATTCACCGCCAGACAGCTTCTCGATTTATTGGAACAACGCAAGGCAACAACCTTGCTTAAATACTTCGCGTATTACAAACGCAAACATAAAACCGAAAGTCAATATCAGTTCTGGCAAGAAGGTTCGCATCCAGAAGAAATGAATAATGACACGATGCTAATGCAACGCTTAGCCTATATTCATAACAATCCCGTCAAACCCGGTTATGTGGACTTGCCAGAACATTGGCGTTATTCAAGTGCGCGGCATTATTTAGGACAAGGCTCTTTATTACCCGTTGTTTTGTTGTATTGAAACGCCAAGCGGAGCTTGAGGGTAGGCATTCCCAAGCTGGAGCTTGGGAACGAGAAATTTTTGCAAAAAATAATAGTCTTGCAATTTACAAAGATAGTGATACTATCTTTTCAGGGTGGTTATACTTTCACGGATGATCTTTAAGGTACGATTACTCTGTCTGTCATTCTCAGGCAACCAACAAGGGTAAACTTTCAAGTTTATTTTATAACTAAACAGTATTTGGAGAATTAGTCATGAAAAAATTAATTATCGGGCTTACTTTAATTGCTAGCATGGTAAGTACAACAACCGTATTTGCAAAACAATACGATGTCATAAAAACAGTAGCTCATGAAACGACTCAGGAAGAATGCCAAGTACATTCTGACGGTACCCTTTCTTGTTAATAGCAAAGCACCATTCGCTTACTGCTTATTAATAAAATGAATAAGGAAGGAATAAGAAGCGAATCAGTAGAGTTAGCGTGATCCTACATTTTCAGCAGTAACATCATCGTATACGGTGACTCCGCTCCAGCGTCTTAATGTACTCGCAACGCTGGAGCGGTAAGAACTATGTGTGCGGTGCTTTCTATTTAGCGGATGTCGGGCTGGCTATCGCCAACCCAACTTACTTAACTACAGTAACTGTTGATAATTCTCAGCCTTAAACCCAACCAGCAACTGCTCGCCCGTATCTAACACGGGGCGTTTTAACAGAGTGGGCGTGTTATGTATCAACTGTATCGCTTTTTCACAGGTTACATCGCTTTGCTGTTCGGGAGTCAGTTGTCGCCAACTGGTGCTACTGCGATTCAATAAGCTATTCCAATCCACCCGCACGGTAAAATTTTGCAGGTGTTCCAGCGTTAAGCCATCGGCACGCACATCATGAAACTGATAGGCGATGCCGTGTTGCTCCAGCCAATCCCGCGCTTTTTTTACCGTTGAGCAGTTTTTTATGCCGTACAGTGTGAACATGGTGAATTAGATTTGGCTGTTTAATAATTCATCTAAATCAGGTAATTCTTTATCTGCCTTGCAGCGTTTTTTGTAAATATCGACGAATTCCATAAAGGCTTGTTCGAGGTCGTCTAAGATGCCTTGTTCATTTTCGCGCTCTTCATCGGGAACTTCATCCGATTCCAAGTATTCGTGTTGTAAATCCACTTCGCTGTTTAAAGCAAGAATGGCGTAGATAATGGCATTATTTGAAATGGTTTCGCTCATGGTGATAATCCGTAAAAGTGGTGATTTAAATTGTCCACAAAAAACACGAAAGACACGAAAAATGTAGACGTTGCACTGCAACGTCTCTACGGCTTTTTTTCGTGCTGTTCAGTGTCTTTGGTGGATATAAAGGTCTTTATTTCAAACTATCGGTAACGTGTGGTTCAATTAAAGCATACATTAGTTGGTGCATTTTAGGGCTGCCTGCAATGACGTTGCCCGATTCGACATAATTGTCATTAAAGGAAAAGTCGGTGACTACGCCGCCCGCTTCTTTAATTAATAAAATACCTGCTGCCATATCCCATTCCATGATGCCGATTTCCCAATAGCCATCCAGACGACCTGCGGCAACATAAGCCAAATCCAGTGCCGCCGAACCTGCACGGCGGATGCCTGAGCATTCGGTGGTTAAGGCGCGGAACATTCCTGTATAAGCGTCTAAATGCGTGTCGGTTTTAAACGGAAAACCTGTGCCTAACAACGCGCCTTTTAAGCTGTTGGGTTGGGTAACGCGCAGTTTGCGATTGTTGAGCATCGCGCCACCGCCGCGTTTGGCGGTAAATAATTCATCACGCAACGGGTCATAAATAACGCCGACTTCCAGCTTGCCTTTGTACTTTAAGGCGATAGACACGGCGTATTGCGGAAAACCGTGCAGAAAGTTGGTTGTGCCGTCTAACGGGTCAATAATCCAGATGTAATCATTGCCTTCGTGTGTGCCGCTTTCTTCTGCCAGAATGCCGTGGTCAGGGTAGGCGGTTTTGATGATGTTGATAATTTCGCGTTCCGCCATACGGTCAACTTCGGAGACATAATCGTTTCTGCCTTTTTGGTCAACGCGCAATTGATCCACTTTATCAGCTGAACGTAGGATAAGATCACCCGCGAGTCTGGCAGCACGGATGGCGGTATTTAACATGGGTTGTTGCATAAGCGTAATATTTTTAATGAGCGTGATAATTAGCTGGAGGTCAGGCTTTGCCTGACGTGCAGGCACAGCCTGACCTCCAGCCGAAAGTTAAGGCGCGTAATGCGTTTCGATGTAGCGTTGTACGATTTCCTGAAATTCTTCGGCAATGCGGTCGCCTTTCAGGGTGACGGTTTTTTCGCCATCTTCATAGACAGGCGCGACAGGGGATTCGCCCGTTCCAGGTAAGCTGATGCCGATATTGGCACTTTTACTTTCACCCGGCCCGTTGACTACGCAACCCATAACGGCAATTTCCATTGTTTCCACACCCGGATATTGGGTGCGCCAGACAGGCATTTGATCACGCAGATAGGTTTGAATATCCATTGCCAGTTTTTGAAAATAATCACTGGTGGTGCGACCGCAACCCGGACAGGAAATAACCATCGGCGTGAAAGAGCGAAAGCCCATAGTCTGTAAAATTTCTTGTCCGACGATGACTTCTTGAGTTCTGGACGCACCCGGTTCAGGTGTTAAAGAAATACGGATAGTGTCGCCAATACCTTGCTGCATTAATACGGACAATGCCGCCGCAGACGAGACGATACCTTTTGAACCCATGCCTGCTTCGGTTAAGCCTAAATGCAGGGCATAATCAGAACGGCTGGCTAAATCCTGATAAATGGCGACGAGTTCTTGGACGTTGCTGATTTTGCAGGACAAAATAATTTTGTTTTTGCTTAAGCCGATTTCTTCGGCTTTTGCCGCGCTTTCTAATGCTGATAAGACAATGGCTTTGCGGGTGACAGCAGCTAACGGCTCGGGGATTTTCAGATTGCGGTTTTCATCCAGTAAACGAGTTAAAACCGCTTGATCCAAACTGCCGCCGTTGACACCGATACGCACGGGTTTGTCGTACTGACAGGCGAATTCAATCATTTGCTGAAACTGTGGATCGCGGCTTTTGCCCCGTCCGACATTACCTGGATTGATGCGGTATTTATCCAATGCGGCGGCACAATCAGGGTATTTTTCCAGCAATTTATGCCCGTTGAAGTGAAAATCGCCGATGATAGGCACACTGTAATCTTTCGCTAAGAGTTGGCCTTTAATCTCAGCGACCGCAGCGGCGGCTTCTTCGGAATTAACGGTGATGCGCACTAACTCAGAGCCTGCATCGGATAATTCCATGATTTGTTTGACGGTAGCTTTGATGTTGGCGGTGTCTGTGTTGGTCATGGACTGCACCACGATAGGTGCGCCGCCTCCGACTTGAACATTGCCGACTAATACGCCGTGAGTGATTTTTCTGATACTGATTGACATATTCTGCACTGGAAAATAAAAAAGAATGGCGGTGATTATACCCTATCGTCACCGCCCTGCCATTAAGTTAAACCGTCATTAATACAGATACTTAAATACCGTCAACGCCTAAGGGTATAAGGCGACGATGGCTAAACCCGCATCCTCAGGCAAACCGAACATCAGGTTCATCACCTGCACCGCTTGCCCTGACGCACCTTTTACCAAGTTGTCGATGACGGATAACACGACGATGGTGTTGCCGCCTTGCGGTTGATGAATGGCAATCTGGCAGTTATTGCTGCCACGCACATCACGGGTGCTGGGGTGTGCGCCTTGCGGCAATACATCGACAAAAGTTTCCTGTTGATAACGCTGTTCATACAGGGCTTGAATATCGGCAACACTGGCGGTCAACTGGCTGTATAAGGTCGCATGAATGCCGCGTATCATCGGTGTTAAATGCGGTACAAAGGTTAGATTGACGGCTTTCCCCGCCATTTGGCGCAAGCCTTGGCTGATTTCGGGTAAATGCCGATGTCCGCTCACGCCGTAGGCTTTAAAACTTTCGCCCATTTCACTCATTAAACTGCTGAGTTCGGCTTTACGTCCCGCGCCGCTGACTCCTGATTTTACGTCGGCAATTAAATTACCCACATCAACTAGCCCATTTTCAATCAGCGGCAAAAATCCCAGTTGGACAGCAGTCGGGTAACAACCCGCACAGGCGACTAACCGCGCTTGCTTGATTGCGTCACGGTGAATTTCAGGCAGACCGTATACAGCCTCACTGATTAACTCAGGGCAAGCGTGTTCCATGCCGTACCAGTGACTCCATTCGGCGGCATCTTTCAAACGAAAATCTGCCGATAAATCGATAACTTTTACGCCACACGCCAGTAGCTGTTCTGCCATTAACATGGCTGTGCCGTTGGGTGTGGCAAAAAACACCACGTCACAGCTTGCCAAGGTGTCCAGCTCTGGTGCAGTAAACAGCACATCAATATGACCGCGTAAGCTCGGATACACGGCATCCACTCGAATACCCGCATCACCGCGTGAGGTCACCACCGCGACTTCAACCTCTGAATGCAGTGCTAAAATCCGCAATAGCTCTACGCCTGTATAACCTGTTCCACCTACAATACCTGCACGAATCATTTTTTATCCTGTAATAATAATTTTAATAGCCAGAAAACCTGCGAGGTTTTGAAAACCTCGCAGGTTTTAAGCACATCGTTTAAATCTATATGCCAATACCAGCATATAATACCCCATCCTTGTTTTTCCAGAACGCCACTTATGATGATTCCAGAATTCATGCAGGCTATTGAAGTTGAAGCCGATACCTTACAACTCACCGCGCGTCTCACCCCCAAACCCGCCAGTCATCAAGTATTAATTAAAGTGGTAGCGGCGGGTGTTAATCGTCCTGATATTTCCCAGCGCAAAGGTTTATATCCGCCACCGACGGGCGCGTCCGATATACTCGGCTTAGAAGTAGCGGGAACGATTGTGTTAGTCGGCGCGGCGGTTAGTCATTTAAAAGTCGGCGATACCGTGTGCGCGTTAGTGACAGGCGGCGGGTATGCGGGCTATTGTTTGGCATCGGCGTTGTTGTGTTTACCGATACCCAAAGGGTTGTCGTTTGTCGAAGCGGCGGCATTGCCTGAAACTTTTTTTACCGTGTGGAGCAATGTGTTTGACCGCGCCCAGTTACGCGCTAAAGAAACGCTGTTAGTCCACGGCGGCACGAGCGGCATCGGCGTGACCGCTATCCAATTGGCGAAAGCGTTTCATGCCAATGTCATCGTCACCGCTGGGTCTGAGGAAAAATGCAACGCCTGTATAAAACTAGGTGCCGATACTGCCATCAATTATCACGAACAGGATTTTGTCACGGCGGTTCATAAAGCCACACGCAATAAAGGCGTGAATGTTATCCTCGATATTATCGGCGGCGATTATTTTCCGCGTAATTTAAAATGTTTGGCTTACGATGGACGCTTGGTGCAAATCGCCCTGCAAAACGGTATAAAAGCGGAGATTAATTTATTACCCATTATGGTGAAACGCCTGACGATTACAGGCTCAACCTTACGCGCTCGAGACGATGCCTTTAAAGCCGATATAGCCAATCAACTGCATAAAAACGTCTGGCCGTTATTGGCATCGGGTAAAATTAAACCGATTATTGACTCCACTTTCACGCTGGATGAAGCCGCCGTTGCCCATGAATACATGGAAAGCAGTCAGCACATCGGCAAAATAATTTTAGAGGTCTAACCATGAACCACCGCACACTGATTTCTGTATCTGAATGTCGCCACTTCAGCCAGCCTGATTGGGTGATTATTGATTGCCGTTTTTCGCTCGCCAACAGCACGGCAGGCAGTTATGCCTATCGCCACGGACATATTCCGAATGCCCGTTATGCGCATTTGGATAACGATTTATCATCACACATTACCGACACCACAGGTCGTCATCCGCTGCCTGATTTTAAAGCCTTGGCAAAAAAACTGGGCGCGTGGGGTGTAAGCAATCACAGCCAAGTGGTGGTGTATGATGATGCAGGCGGTGCGTTTGCGGGGCGGTTATGGTGGCTATTACGCGCCTTAGGGCATGATAATGTTGCGGTATTGGACGGCGGTATAAAACAGTGGCAACAACAAGGTTACGAGCTGACAACTGCCCTGCCCCGTATTAAACCTGCCAGTTTCAGAGCCTACCTGAATGACAATCTATGGTTGACCGCTGGACAAGTGGAAAACCAACTAGCGCGTAAAGCCATCACGCTGATTGATGCCAGAACCCCCGAACGCTATCGCGGCGCACAAGAGCCGATTGATCCAGTAGCTGGGCATATTCCTTACGCACTCAATCGCGCCTTTCAGCTTAACCTCAATGCGCAGGGCTTATTTTTAGCACCTGAGCAGTTACGCGCTCAATTTAAACAACTGATTGGCGAGGTTAAACCTGAACACGTCGTACATTATTGCGGCTCAGGCGTAACCGCGTGTCATAATGTCTTGGCAATGGAACACGCGGGCTTGTATGGCTCTAAGTTATACGCGGGTTCTTGGAGCGAATGGATTAGAAATAAAAATCGGGCAGTGGCAACGTGTTGCTAGTAAATAGCAGCGTGACACATTAGAATCGTACCTGATATTGCATTATCCCCACTGAAATAAAACATGACTGCCAGTCCTTCAAAGGACTGGCAGTCATCATGTGTCATTTTCAATTTTTTAAGGAATCAAGCACCATGAATTCAAATACCGTGATTAATCAGTCAGCGTCCAGCACGTTGGCAACCAATAAAGTATTGCGTAACACTTATTTATTATTATCCATGACGCTGTTTTTCAGTGCCATGACCGCAGGTTTGTCTATGATGATGAACTTGCCGCCGTTCGGCTTTCTTATCACCATAGTGGGCTTTTACGGTCTGATTTTTCTCACATCAAAATACAGCGACCGCGCCTTAGGCTTGCTGTTTACTTTTATGCTGACTGGCTTTATGGGTTTAACTCTGGGCCCGATTTTAAATATGTACATCCACAACTTCAGCAATGGTCATGAATTAATCATCATGGCATTGGCTGGCACGGGTACGATTTTCTTGGGTTTATCCGCTTACGCATTAACCACTCGTAAAGATTTCAGCTTCATGGGCGGTTTCTTAATGACAGGAATGCTGGTGGCTATTTTAGCGATGATTGGCGCAATGGTATTTAATATCCCTGCGTTATCACTGGCGGTTTCAGCAATGTTCATTTTGTTGATGTCTGGCATGATTTTATACCAAACCAGTGAAATCATTCACGGTGGCGAAACCAACTACATCCGCGCCACGGTGTCGTTATATGTATCACTGTACAACTTGTTCTTGAGCTTGTTACAAATATTGGGCATCTTTGGCGGCAGAGAATAACTGTTCCGCTAAGCTACAACAAAAAAGCCCGATTCTATCGGGCTTTTTTACACTAGTTTTTTTCACACCATTCCCGCAACTGCTCTATCACCCAAGCAGCATCATCAAGGCATAAATCATGCCCTGCCCACGGATGGCTGATTAACGGCAATGACCAGCGTTTGCTGATACTTTCTGAACAGGCGGGTGACACCAGCCTGTCTCCTAAACCATTCAACAATAATACAGGCGGAATCGGTTTATCCAGTGCAGGCGCGTACTTGGCGGCGGCGATAATTTGCCGTAGTGCATTTTGTTTGCTCACAGGGCGTGAGCGTTGGATGTTGTCCCACTCTACCGCAACATTTTCATGTTGGGCGGCAAGATTACTCACCAGTTTTACAATCGCCAATTCCTGTTGATAGCAATCGGACTGGCAGACAATAGCCGCCAGTTTGCCGTAACTTTGCCAGCGCAACCGCTGATAAAACGGATTGACCGTTGCCAGACTGCTGTTCATCAATACCGCGCTATGAATATCATCGGGGTATTGCTGCATCCATTCCCACGCCACCATACCGCCTAATGACAAGGTTAATAATCTGGGTTTCGACTGCAAATAACCTTTTTCCAGCGCGTGTTGGCGTAACAGCTGAGTTATCTCGGCAATAGAATCAGGACTGGTTTCCTGATAATAAGCACCACTGCCCGATAAATCCAAAGTATTAATCTGCGCATCTGGAAAAGCGCACTGCATTTGCGTGACAAAATCGCCCCAATGCCCTGCTTCACGAGTCAAGCCGCGCAGTAATAGCCAGTTATTGTTCATACCATAATCTCATTGCCTGTTGTCGATAATCCTGTTGTTGCGCGGCATCCTGCGTTGCCCAACCGCTGGGATTTAATAAACTGCGGTATAAAAAATCAAACAAAATTAAATGCCGTCGCAGAATGCGCTGTTGTCGATGCGGCACTAACGGATGAAACAAGCCGTGACGCATAAAAATATGTCTGGGACTTTTGCGCAGCCACACCCACGAGCCCATTTCCAGCGTGAGCGGCAGGAATATCCGCTGCCCGTCAGTATTATTCTGTAAAAACTCCTGATACAGATAATCCCACAAGTCACCCTCAATCACATATTCCTGACTCATGGGTTCAATTTTGTAAAAATGATGCGGATAACACCGCTCGAATAATTCTTTCCACGCAAACGCTTGAGCAATATCAGGATACGGTTCACGACAGTACGCATACGGAAACCACAACCTGTCCTGAATGCCGAAACCCGAATGTAAATCCACGGTGATGGTAAGCGGCGATTGTGCGATACAACGGCGCACCGCTGTACACAATGCCTGTGCTTCAATTTCCATACTCTCGTGATTACCCTGATACCACGGTAAATGCGGCGTGATGCGCTGTCCACTGTAAAACTTACGCTCACCCACCGCCTGCACGGGAGAGTTACGCATTAAATCCACACCATTGCCATTACAGCGGGTGCTGGAAAATACCCCGACTGGATTGACCAAAGGGAAAAACAGCAAGCGTGAGGTTTCCAGTTGCGCTTTAAACGTGTCATCCCATTTCAATAGCTCAATAATGGTCTGTAAATAGGCAAAAATAATTTCCGAGCCGATTTTTTCCAAACCATGCACGCCACCAAAATACGCCAGCACTGGCACATCAGGTCGGGTTGATCCTAGGCTGATACAATAAAGCGGAAATTCATACTGCTGATAAGGAACAGTGCCAAGAATCTCCACTCGGGCATAATCACCTAACTGCGCAATAATTTTTTCCAGTAATTCAAGTTCAGGAAAGTTCTTGTAATTCATGCTGTTCCAGTTTGTGAGACCAAAAAAGTATTAATGAAATGGTGTTTTGTGTAGATACAAAAAATCCGCACCCGCACAAAAAAGCCCGACTTAAGTCGGGCTTTTTTGTGTCTGAAAACTAATCCGCCTGTCGTCTTAAAAACGCAGGAATATCCAGATAATCCAAATCGCCTTTCGGTTGTTGATTCAGGGTACGCGCTTCCCGATTTTCCTGTCTGCTTTGACGTGTTGAAGGAGGCGCATCAAAACCGCTGTAATCAACAGCACCGCTCATGTTGGTTTGCATGGATTTAACGGTGGCTTTTGCCTGCACAGAAGGTAAGCCCATGCCTGTGGCGACCACGGTGACTTTAATTTCATCGTCTGAACCTGATGAATCAATTGCGGTACCGATTTTGATAATAGCATCTTCGGAAGCAAATTCATGGACGATATTGCCCACTTCACTAAACTCAGCCATGCTCATGTTGGACGCGGAAATGTTGACTAAAATACCGCGCGCGCCTTGTAAATTAATGTCTTCCAATAATGGACAGGCAATGGCTTTTTCAGCCGCTTCGCGGGCGCGATTTTCACCTGATGCCGTACCTGTACCCATGATTGCCGCACCCATGCCTGACATAACGGTTCTTACGTCGGCAAAGTCAACGTTAATCATACCCGGATGAACAATCAGTTCGGTGATACCTTGTACTGCATCTAATAACACGTCGTTAGCCGCTTTGAAAGCATCCGCTAAAGACACGTTGTTGCCGAGTACAGGTAATAATTTCTGATTGGGAATAGTGATTAATGAATCAACGTATTTTTCCAGTTCAACAATGCCGCGTTCTGCCACTGCTTGTTTCTTTTTACCTTCAAACAGAAACGGTTTAGTGACGACAGCAACGGTTAGAATACCCATTTCTTTGGCGATAGAAGCAATGACGGGAATTGC
Organism: Methylococcales bacterium; assembly: GCA_030654015.1. GTDB lineage: Bacteria > Pseudomonadota > Gammaproteobacteria > Methylococcales > Methylomonadaceae > UBA4132. Next base: position 24,354 of record JAURYI010000019.1, read on the forward strand.
GCCTGTGCCTGTGCCGCCGCCCATGCCTGCGGTTAAAAACACCATATCCGCGCCTTGCAGCACTTCTTTGATGCGTTCTTTATTTTCTTCGGCGGCCTGGCGACCGATTTCAGGATTTGTTCCTGCACCCAAGCCTTTGGTGAGTTCAACGCCGAGTTGAATGATGGTGCCGATATTCAGTTTTCGTAATGCCTGTGCATCGGTATTTGCACAGATAAATTCTACGCCATCAATGTTACCGTCAATCATGTGATTAACGGCGTTGCCACCGCCGCCGCCCACACCAATAACCTTGATGACGGCAGTCTCGCTGTATGTGTCTACTAGTTCATATTTCATGTTACTGCCCCTTAGCTGTACAATGCAAAGCCATTAAAAATTACCATTAAACCAATTTTTTATTTTTTCAAACCATCCAGAACCTTCGGCATCGCTGCTGCCAATCAGATTTTGATGCTCTTTTCCGTATATTAATAAGCCAACGCCAGTCGAGTGAATCGGATTTTTCACCACTTCCGTTAATCCTGTGACATTTTGCGGTCCCCCCATTCTGACGGGGACATGAAAAATCTCTTCAGCCAAATCAATCAAGCCCATGACTTTTGAGCTGCCGCCCGTTAAGACCACACCTGCGGCAATAACGTCTTCATAACCGCTGCGCCGTAATTCGGCTTGTACCAGTAACAGCAATTCTTCGTAACGCGGCTCGACAATTTCTGCCAGATTCTGCGCAGAAATTTTGCGTGGCGATCGGTCACCGATACTGGGTACTTCAATCGTGCCATCAACATCCGCCAGTTGCGTTAATGCACAGGCGTATTTACGCTTAATGTCTTCCGCATTAATGGTCGGTGTACGCAAGGCGACGGCTATGTCATTAGTGACCTGATCACCTGCGACAGGAATAACCGCCGTGTGTTTAATCGCACCATCCGAATAAACGGCAATATCGGTTGTGCCGCCACCAATATCAATAAGACACACACCGAGCTCTTTCTCGTCTTCCGTCAGTACCGCATTGCAGGAAGCGAGCTGTTCCAAGACCAAATCTTCTACTTCTAAGCCACAACGGCGAATACATTTAATAATATTCTGCGAGGCACTGACGCTGCCTGTGACCATGTGAACTTTCGCTTCCAAACGTATGCCCGACATACCGATGGGTTCTTTAATGCCGCCTTGTAAATCAATCACAAATTCTTGCGGCAGTATGTGTAAAATTTTCTGGTCAGCGGGAATAGCCACCGCACGCGCCGAGTCTATCACGCGGTCTATATCGTATTGCGTCACTTCCTTGTCTTTGATTGCCACGATTCCGTGGGAGTTAAGACTTCTGATATGACAACCTGCAATCCCTGCAAACACCGATGTAATCTGACAGCCCGCCATTAATTCGGCTTCTTCAACTGCTTTCTGTATGGACTGCACAGTAGATTCAAGATTAACAACGACACCTTTTTTAAGACCGCGCGACGGTGCAGAGCCTATGCCTATTATTTCAAGGTTGCCCTCATTGGAAAGCTCGCCGACAATCGCCGCGACTTTGGATGTTCCAATATCCAGACCCACTATTAAATTACGCTCTGTTTTTTTTGCCATTTTATTTGCTCTTTTTCGCGCCCATTGTTACATTTTGAGGACTTCCGTTTGCAATCGCCTGCCAATCAAATTCGGGAGTTCCCGCTTTCCATGAAACCGCATAGCCATTAGGGTACCTCAAATCAATCACTTCCATTGCATCAATCTGTTCTTGTTGTAATACTGTCAGAGTTTTTAAAAACCGCTGTAATTTTTGTAACTGATCACTGCGTCCCAATAATATTTCCAAACCGTTGGCTAATTTGATTTTCCATGCCCCGCGATTATTGATACTGAACTCTGCCAATTCCAACGATTGGTCTGCCAGAGTGGTTCTAACCCCTTTCATAATTTCCAACACTTTAATGTGTTGTTGTTCGGGCCCTGTCAGCACCATTAAATCATCAAACGGCGCGATACTCTTCGGTGTAAAAACGGCTCCCTGCTGACTAATCAGGCTTTTTTCTCCCCAACGAACGAACGGCTTTCTTTCGCTTACTCTTATATCAATAGCATCAGGCCAGACCCGCTTGACCGTCACTGACTCAACCCAAGGTAACGCGGATACTGCCGCATGAATGACTTGCACATCAATATCAAAAAAACCTGTTTTTACCAGTGGTTCTAATGCGGTTTTCACCTCATCCTTGCTTAAATATTGAAAAACGCCTTCGGTTCTAACATATTTAATGGGTAATGCTGTTTTTAAGTGAGTATCTAGCACATCCAGCCCATACTTCCAAGCTAATCCTGCGGACAATAATGCTACCAGTAAAAACTTTGCCGCCGTCATGGCTCCTTATCCTAAACTGGTTTCCAGAATCCGCCACACTAATGCGTCAAAATCAATACCTGCCTGTTTGGCTGCCATCGGCACTAAACTATGATCGGTCATGCCGGGAACAGTATTGACTTCAATCAACTGGGTTTGTCCTGCGTCATCAATAAATACGTCCACTCGCCCCCAACCTTTCACGCCGACCACTTCACAGGCTGTGACTGCCAACTGTTGCAAGTATTGCTCCTGTTGTTCAGGCAAACCGCACGGGCAATGATATTGTGTAGTCGTTGCCTTGTATTTGGCTTCATAATCATAAAACGCATTCGGTGTTTCCAGACGAATCACAGGCAATGCCTTACCACACAATACGGCAACAGTATACTCTTTACCCGTGACCCATGCTTCTGCATACACATCACAGTTGTAATCAGCCGCGATTTTCAAAGCTTTTGCCAACTCGTCACGATTATTGGCTTTGCTCATGCCGATACTTGAGCCTTCCTGTGCGGGTTTAACAATGACAGGAAAGCCTAATTTTTCGATACAGGCATCCAAATCCGCTTCCATTTTTAACAAAAACCACTTCGGTGTCACCAAGCCGAAACCCTGCCAGCACAATTTCGTTCTTAACTTGTCCATTGCCAACGCCGATGCCAGTACCCCGCTACCCGTATAAGGAAGTCCCAGCACCTCTAACACGCCTTGCAATACACCGTCTTCACCGCCGCGACCATGAATGATATTAAACACTCTATCGGCATTAACACCGATTAAAGCATCAATGATATTGCCTTTAACATCCACCGCAACCGCATCAATACCTTGTTGTTTTAACGCCTGATACACTGCCGCGCCACTGCGTAAAGACACTTCACGCTCTGCCGCTGTGCCGCCCATGACGACCGCGACTCGTCCAAATTGTTCTGGTTTTTTAATCATGATTCATCTCGCTTGCCACACCCACCATACACACCTCAGTCGATAATATCACGCCGTGTTGCTCCTTCACTTTCGTCTGTACATAGCTGATTAATTCTTCAATATTCGCCGCTGTTGCCTTGCCTGTATTGACAATAAAATTAGCGTGTTTTTCCGATACACAGGCACCGCCGATGCAGTAACCTTTTAAACCTGTTTGCTCTATTAACCGCGCGGCATAATCACCGTCTGGGTTTTTAAACACCGACCCGCAACTGGGTTGATTAGTCGGCTGGCTTTGGTTGCGTTTTTCCAGCAAGCCTTTAATTTTATGTTGACTGCTTACCGTATCGCCTGCGGGCAATTGTAACAATGCACTTAAAAACCACTCGCCGTGCGCGCCTTTCACGGAGCGATAATTGACCGTAAAATCATGCGGTTGCCGTACTATCACCTCACCTTGCACGTTCAACATATCCACTTGTTTAACCAATGTCCACGTTTCGCCGCCGAATGCGCCCGCGTTCATTTTTAACGCACCGCCCATCGTACCGGGAATGCCCGCTAAAAATTCCGCACCGACCAAGCCTTGTTCAGCACAAAACCGCGCAACATGAGCGCACGGGACACCTGCTTCCACATACACCGAACCATCCTCAGTACGGTACATGGCTTTTAAACGTCCTTTGGTATTAATTACCGTGCCGCGTATGCCGCCGTCTCTTATCAGTAAATTAGAACCCAAGCCCATCCACAATACGGGTTCATTAGCGGGCAACTGTGCAATAAAGTCAATCAAATCAGCACGATCAAACGGGATGTACAGCGTATCGGCAATACCGCCGACCCGCCAACTGGTGTATTTCGCCAGTTTTTCATTGGTTAATAACCGTCCCTTCATGCGTCTTTCAATGCCTCGGTTAAGAGTTGCGGCAACTGACTGGCAATCTGCCCGACATTACCCGCGCCCATTGTTAGAATGACATCATCAGCTTTTACCACACTGGCTAAAATACCGGGTAATTCCTGCCAGTTTTCCACAAATATCGGTTCAACCTGTCCGCGCAAACGAATAGCACGACTTAACGCCCGTCCATCCGCGCCTGCAATCGGAGCTTCACCTGCTGAATACACGTCCATTAAAATCAGCACTGCCACACCCGATAATACATGAGCAAAATCTTCAAATAAATCACGGGTGCGGGTGTATCGGTGCGGCTGAAATACCACGACCGAACGTCTGTCTGGCCATGCCTGTTTCAGGGCTTCCAAGGTCGCCGCAATCTCGCGCGGATGATGCCCGTAATCATCGACCAAGGTCAGCTTGCCATCACCGATAGGCAAATCGCCTTGCAGTTGAAACCGCCGTCCGACACCTTTGAATGCGCCCAGACTTTTAATAATCGCACTGTCTGCCACTTCCAGCCTACTGGCTACCGCAATCGCCGCCAAGGAATTCAGCATATTATGCCAACCGGGCATATTGAGGGTAACACGCAACGCAGGATAATCACCTTTGCGCAGTACGGTAAAATGGGTGTGCATTCCTTGTTGTTTAATATCAACGGCGCGAATATCGGCCTCTTCGTGGACACCGTAAGTCACGACTGGTTTGGATAAATGCGGCAATACTTCACGCACGCCTTCATCATCCAGACACATCACTGCCAAGCCATAAAACGGCAGATGATGTAAAAATTCAATAAACGTGTCCTTTAAACGTTGGAAACTACCTTGATAAGTTTCCATGTGATCTTGGTCGATGTTAGTGACGATAGCGATCATTGGCTGTAAATATAAAAATGACGCATCACTTTCATCGGCTTCGGCGACTAAATAATTGCCCAAACCTAATTTTGCATTCGTTCCCGCACTGTTTAAACGTCCGCCAATCACAAACGTGGGATCCAGTCCGCCTTCGGCAAGAATACTGGCGGTTAAACTGGTGGTGGTGGTTTTGCCATGTGTACCTGCGACGGCAATGCCAAAGCGAAAACGCATCAATTCCGCCAGCATTTCCGCGCGTGGAATCACGGGAATACGTTGCAGATAGGCTTCATCAATTTCTTCATTACTACGATCTATCGCGGTGGATGCCACCACCACATCCACGTTAGCGATATTGGCGCGTTTATGCCCAATGACAATGTTGATACCTAACTCTGCCAAATGTTGGGTAACGCTACTTTCTTTAATATCAGAGCCTGAGACGGTATAACCCAAGTTGGATAACACTTCGGCAATGCCGCTCATGCCCGTACCGCCGATACCGACAAAATGAATACGCTCAATATTACCTAAAGTCTGTACTAGTGTTTTAATGTGGGTCGTATTCATGGTTTCGCCTCCGCGATACAGTAATTGGCAACGACTTCCGTTGCATCCAAACGAGCAAGCCGCTGTGCCGCGTCGCTCATCGCATTCAAATTGTTAAGCATGAGGCTTAGTTGTTCAGCTAATGTTTCTTTGTTCAAGTCTTTTTGCATCAATAAAATGCCCGCATCGGCATCGGTTAAATACTTGGCATTCGCCGTTTGGTGATCGTCAATCGCACTGGGTAAAGGCACAAAAATAGCAGGAATTCCCACCGCCGCCACTTCACTGACTGTCATTGCCCCCGCGCGGCAAATCAATATATCCGCCCATTGATACACGGCTATCATGTCGCTGATAAATGCCGTTGCCTCAGCGTCTATGCCCAAGGCTTGATAACGTTCTGCCACCTGCGTTTGCATCACTGCGCCTGTCTGGTGTTTTACCTGCACGCCCTGTGTGTGCCAATGAGCAATGGCTTCGGGAACGATTTCATTCAATATTTGCGCACCCTGACTGCCGCCGATAATCAGGATTTTTACGCCCTGTTCTATTGTTGGGGTTCGTTTCTCTCCCCAACCTACAAATTGTTTTCTTAACGGATTACCTGTACACGTCGCCTTGAACGAGGGTTTAAAACTATCAGGAAACGCTTCCAACACCCGATTGGCGATACGCGCCAATAAGCGATTGGTCGTACCGACTACCCGATTCTGCTCATGTATTACTAACGGAATGCCCAGCATTTTTGCCATTAAGCCACCCGGCCCTGCAACAAAACCGCCCATGCCCAGCACCACATCGGGCTTACGTTGGCGTAATATGGTTGCCGCCTGAACACAGGCTTTAAACAAGCCGAACACCGCTGTTATTTTTGATAACACGCCTTTACCGCGTATGCCCGCTACCGATATAGTGTCAAGAGCAATGCCGTTTTCAGGAATCACGCGACTTTCCAGACCTTTTTGTGTTCCCAGCCAACTGACTTGCCAACCTTTGTCCTGCAAAGATTGCGCAACAGCTAACGCAGGAAAGACATGACCGCCTGTACCACCTGCCATAATAACGATTCGTTTCGTCATGCTAAACCCTTACGCCTTTGCCATTATTCAGCGACGTTGCCTTGAATTCGACATTTTCACTATGAACCCGAAATAACAGGGCAACCGCGCAACACATAATCATCATACTACCGCCGCCATAGCTTATTAATGGTAAGGTCAAGCCTTTGGTGGGCAATAATCCCATATTCACACCCATATTGACGAAAGACTGAAAACCAAACCAAATACCCAAGCCGTAAGCCACAAATGCAGAAAATCGCTGCCCTGCCTGTTCGGCGGCTAAACCAACCGCAAAAATGCGCCAGATCAATAACGTAAATAATCCAACGACCGTGACCACGCCCAGCAAACCCAATTCTTCGGCTATCACCGAGAAAATAAAGTCGGTATGCGCTTCGGGCAAATAAAATAATTTTTGTACGCCGCTCCCCAAGCCGACACCTAACCACTCACCGCGTCCAAAAGAAATAAGGGCTTGGGTCAATTGAAAACCTGTATCTAACGGATCCGCCCACGGATCCATAAAACTGGTGACGCGCTTAAGTCGATACGGTGAAAACAACACCAATAAAACAACCAATGCCGCCACCGAGCCTAACAAGACAATAAATTGCGATAATCGCGCGCCAGCTAAAAACATAATGCCCATCGCAATCATCAAAATGACGACCGATGAGCCAAAGTCGGGTTCTAATAACAGCAACACACACGCCATTGAGAACAATATTAAGGGGTTGAGCAAGCCAAACGCCGATTCTTGTACTGTCTGTTGATGCCGTGTTACATACCCTGCCATGTAAATAACAGAAAAAAACTTAATCACTTCGGAGACTTGTATGCGGATACCCCCTATCGACAGCCAGCGGATACTACCATTTACCTTGATACCCAACCCTGGTATCAGCACCAGAATCAACAACAGTAAACCGACAATAAATAGCCACGCGCCCCATTTTTCCCACATTCGCAACGGCGTTGCGGCAATAAAAAAACCCAGCACCAAACCAAAACCCGTATGCAGTAATTGCCGAGTCGGGTAATAAAATTCACTGCCAGTGACTTTCACGCCCAAATGCAGGGATGCAGAAGCCACCATCACAAAACCAATCAGTAACAAACTGGAGCAGGCAAGCACCAGTAAAGGGTCAAAATGAAAACGTCCGTCTAATGACACTTTGAGTCGTTTATTCACGCGACTAATGCCAGTACCGCCTGAGCGAACTGGTTGCCTCTGTCCTGATAATTTTTATATTGGTCAAGACTCGCACACGCGGGCGATAACAATACACTGTCACCGTCACAGGCAAGACTTGCCGCTATCTGCACCGCCTGCACCATATTTTCCACACGATGCACAGGCACACAACCTGCCAATGCCTGCTCTATTAAATTGGCATCTTTGCCCATTAACACCACGCTTTTGGCTTTGTCTTTCACGACTGGGGTTAATTCCGTCATGTCCGCGCCTTTGGCATCGCCGCCTGCAATCAAAATCACTTTACGCTCATAACCTTCCAATGCGGCAACGCAGGCACCGATATTGGTGGCTTTAGAGTCATTAACCCAAGTAATACCGTGTTTGTGTGCCACACGCTGCATTCTGTGTTCCAAACCTTTAAAAACTTTCAACGCCGAACACATAGCGGTCATATCCAGACCTACCGCCACACCCAAGGCCAATGCCGCCAGTGCGTTGGACGCATTATGTCTGCCTTCCAGCGGTAACTCCGCTAAGGGCATGAGCGGCGATTGGCGGTACATCAAGTATTCGGTATCGCCCTGATAAGCCAGATAAAAATCTGCCTTGTCTTTGATAGAAAACGACAAGGTTTCGCGCTCGGCATCCTGCATAGCGGTAACTAAGGCATCATCCGCATTAATTACCATCACGCCATCACCGAGATAAACGTGCTGTTTTTCTTGTGCGTATTCCGCTATATCGGCGTGCCGGTCTAAATGGTCGGCACTGACATTCAAGACCGTTGCCGCCGCCGCGTTTAATACCGAGGTGCGTTCCAATTGAAAACTGGACAGCTCTAAAACGTACATCTCGACATTTTTTGCCAATAAATCCAAAGCAGGTGTGCCTAAATTACCACCCACGCCAACGCGTTTACCTGCCGCCTTTGCCATATCACCCAGCATGGTGGTCACGGTACTTTTACCGTTAGACCCTGTAATAGCGACTATCGGTACGTTGACCGCACAGGCAAATAAATCAATATCGCTGACTATTTTCGTGCCGTTGGCAACGGCTTTTATAATGGATTTTTCATGCAGTGATACGCCTGGACTGACAATCAGGTGTGTGGCAACTTTAAACGCAGCATCATCGAAACCACCTGTAAAAACAGCGACATCGGGGGCATTTTGAAAAAACTCTTCATTTATCGGCGGTTTATCACGACTATCAACCATCGCAAAACTAAACCCTAACGGGAGTAAAAACCGCGCTACCGACATACCCGTAATCCCCAGTCCCACGACCAAAATCTTGGCAGTTTTTGGGTCTAAGTCGAAGTGTGTTTTTAATGACTCGATAACGGCTACTTTATCCATGACTTATCTCAATTTCAGCGTGGCTAAACCAATCAACACCAAAATAACGGTAATAATCCAGAAACGTACAATCACACGCGGCTCAGGCCAGCCTTTTAATTCAAAATGATGATGAATCGGAGCCATACGAAATACCCGTTTGCCTGTTAATTTAAACGAGGCGACCTGTATGATGACGGATAGCGTTTCCATAACAAACACCCCGCCCATAATCACTAAGACGATTTCCTGTCTGACTAAAACTGCCAACACGCCCAATGCCGCGCCTAATGCCAACGCACCGACATCGCCCATAAACACCATGGCGGGATAGGTGTTGAACCATAAAAATCCCAGCCCCGCACCCACTAACGCGGCACAAAACACGATAAGTTCGCCCGAATTCGGTAAATAAGGAATCGCCAAATACTCCGAAAAACTCACATGACCCGACAAATACGCAAAAATGCCCAAACCCGCCGCCACCATTGTGGTCGGCATAATAGCCAAACCATCCAAGCCATCGGTTAAATTGACGGCATTACTGGTGCCGACAATAACAAAATAGGTCAGCACGACGTAAGTCCAGCCCATATCCAGCATGACATCTTTGAAAAAGGGAATAATAAATTGGGTTTCTGCGGGTAATACCGCTGTTTTATACAAAAAAATCGCCGCCGTTAAACCGATAACCGACTGCCAGAAATATTTGGCTTTCGCTGATAAACCGTCGCTGTTACGTTTAACCACTTTACGATAATCATCAATAAAACCGACTACGCCATAACCCATCGTAACCAGCAAAATCACCCAGATATAGCGATTACCCAAATCTGCCCATAATAAGGTACTGAAAGCAATCGCGACCAGAATCAACGTACCGCCCATAGTAGGTGTACCTGATTTTTGATAATGACTTTCAGGGCCTAATTCACGAATACTCTGCCCGATTTTATTACCGCTTAATTTTCTTATCATCACAGGGCCGATAATAAGGGCAATGGTCAATGATGTTAATGCGCTTAGAATGGCTCGAAACGTCAGGTAATGAAATACCCTGAAACTACTGTCGAAGTTCATTAAATATTCTGAAAAATAAAGTAACATTATTTAAATCCTAAAATTCTCAACCAAAGCGGCTGCTACATTTTCCATACGCCGCGCTCGTGAACCTTTAATCAACAGGGTTTCCTCACCTTTCAGCTCCTGTGTTAGGGTTGCAATCAATTCGTCTTGGGTGTCAAAAAAAGTCGCACCCGCACCAAAAGCCTGCACGGTATGACGGGCATCATCGCCCACCGCCAATAAACGCACCACACCACTGGCTTTTATCATCTCGCCCATGTCTTTGTGGATATTGACACTGTCGTCGCCCAGCTCACCGAACGCGCCTAAAATCAGCCACGGTGTACCTGTACAACTCGCCAGCACCGCCAAACCTGCTTTGAGTGATGCGGCATTAGCGTTATAACTGTCATCAATCACGATATTACCAAAGCGACTGACCAAGGGTTGCAAACGACCTGTAACGGGTTTTACGCTCTCCAAACCGTGTTTAATTTGCGCGAAGTCTATGCCCAAGGCAAGACACGCCGCCGCCGCTGCCAAGGCATTCATAACATTGTGTTGTCCTGCCACTTTTAATTGGATAGTGATGCTCTGCTGTTGGTACAACAAATCAAAACGGGTCGTAAATTCATGCTCAACAATCGCAGCATTTATCGCTCGCGCCGTTACATCAGCCTCAGGATGCAAACCAAACGAGATTATTTTTCTGTCACCCGCAACACCGCGCCAATAGTCAAAATAATCATCATCACGGTTTAAAATCGCCGTGCCGTCGGCTTTTAGGGTTTCAATAATCTCGCCTTTGGCTTTAGCAACCCCATCAATACTACCGAAGCCTTCAATATGCGCCGCGCCTGCATTATTCAGCACGACCACATCAGCCGCCGCATAAGTGCTGCTGTATTCAATTTCTTTGGCATGATTCGCGCCCATTTCAATAACGGCATAACGGTGTTGTTCATCAAGACGCAACAAGGTTAAAGGCACACCGATGTCGTTATTCAAATTACCTTGTGTGAACAACACTTCATGATTCACTGCCAAAATGGCGGCAATCATTTCTTTCACGGTGGTTTTACCGTTACTGCCCGTCACGCCGACCACGGATACCGCGAGTTGTTTACGCCACGCACCCGCCAGTTGCGCCAAAGCCAATGCGGTATTCTCCACAATAATATGTGGCAACGTGGTACTCACTCCGTCATTAACAATCGCGGCAATCGCACCTGCTTGCTGAGCTTGGTCAACAAACGCATTGCCATCAAAGTTTTTGCCTTTAATGGCAATATACAATTGCTTCGCTGTGATGGTGCGGGTATCAATATTGACTGACGCAAAACTGACATCTTCGCCAACTAATGTGCCATGTACAATATGTGCGCACTCGCTCAGTTTCATTTCCATTATTCAACTCTTATTTTCAACGCATTCAGTACACACGCACTGTCACTAAAAGGGAGGATGTTGCCGTTAATTTCCTGATAATCCTCATGACCTTTGCCTGCAATGACCACACAATCACCTGCTTTTGCTTGGCTGATTGCGTGTTGTATGGCTTGCTCACGGTTTTGAAGCACGGTCACTTTATCGCTGTTTTTGCAACCCGCTAAAATAGCATTCACTATATCCAAGCCGTTTTCAAAGCGCGGATTGTCATCGGTAATAATGAGGTGATCTGCCCACTGTTCGGCACACGCCGCCATCTGCGGACGTTTGCCCGTATCGCGATTGCCACCGCAACCGAACACTACCCATAAATCCTGCGCACAATGTTTTTTGACACTGCCCAAGACTTTATCGAGCGCGTCAGGCGTATGAGCATAATCCACAAAAATCAGCGGCCGTTCACCACCGCCAAACCGTTGCATACGTCCTGTAACCGATTGCAAGTGCGCTAATTTTTTAGTCGCATCAGGCAAAGACACACCCAATGCCAACATTACCGCCAAGACGCACAACACGTTCTCGACATTAAAATCACCGTATAACGGGATGATGACGGGGCATACTTCGCCACGCCAGCGCACATCAAATGCTATGCCAGCGGTAGTGTTGACAATGTTGTACGCTATAATTTGTTCATCGACTGGTGCGGACGCATTGGTATGAGTCACGCCCCACACCTGCACGGTGTCGGGAACTGCCGCTAAAATCTGTTCATGATACGCATCATCCAGATTAACAACGACAAAAGCCAAATCAGGCGTATGTAACAACGCTAATTTGGCTTGTAAATAATTTTCCATAGTGCCGTGATAATCCAGATGATCGCGGCTGATATTGGTAAATACCGCACCCTTAAACTGCACTCCATTGACACGACCCTGCTCTAATCCATGCGAAGATACTTCCATTGCCACGGTTTTTTTAGTAGCCGCCAGAAGGCTTGCCAGTATGCGTTGTACTGCCAGTGCATCGGGCGTGGTATTCAGTGTTTTATTCAGATTGCCCCAATCACCCCAGCCGAGCGTACCGATAATGCCGCACTCATCCAGAACCTGACTTAAAAACTGACTGCATGAGGTTTTGCCGTTCGTCCCTGTGATACCGATAACGTCCATAGACCGTGAAGGTTCACCATAAAATCGGGCAGCAATATCGCCTAAGACCTTAGCCAAGTTATCTATGGCAAGCAGTGGAATATCGGTAATCAGCCGCGCTGCGTACTCTGTACCACCACCCGCAGGATCATAAACCAGCACACTCGCGCCTTGGGCTATCGCTTGTTCTGCATGGCTTAAACCATGTTGTTTTGAACCTACCAAGGCGATAAAAACATTGCCCGCCTGTACAGCGCGGCTGTCTAAAGTGATACCCGTAACAGATAATTCACCTGCTGTGTCAAAGTCGATCTCTGCGGCAGTCAATCCCGCTAATAAATGGCTCAGTTTCATGGTTTCTGTGTCAATAAAATGGGCATGGTTTCTACTTGATCGGGTGCAACATTGAGTAATCGTAACGCGCCAGTCATCACTTTAGAAAAGACAGGCGCGGACACCAGACCGCCGTAATATTGACCTGCGGACGGCTCATCAATCATTACTACAATAATAAGGCGCGGATTGCGTGCAGGAGCCATACCTGCAAACACCGCAAAATAACTGCCACTGGTATACCCATGCGCACCACTGGCTTTTTTTACCGTGCCTGTTTTACCCGCTACCGTGTAACCATCGACACGCGCTTCATACGCCGTCCCGTCTTTCATAATCACATTTTCCAGCATGGAGCGAATCGTTTTGGCTGTTTTGGCAGAAAACACCCGTTGCGGTTTATCGTCTTCATCCCGCTTGAGCAAACTGACGGAATGCAATATGCCGTCATCTGCCAAAGCGGTATAAGCGCGTGCCAACTGCACCGCAGACACGCTCAAGCCGTAACCAAATGACATGGTTGCACGGTCAAAATCATGCCATTTTTTATAATCTAATAAGCGTCCGTTAGCTTCGCCTTCAAAACCTGCCTCTGCTGAACTGCCAAAGCCGAGTTTTTTATACACGCCCCAAAAATATTTCGGCGGCATTTTTAACGCCATCATACTCACGCCGATATTGCTGGATTTTTTGAGAACGTGCATTAAATCCAATGAGCCGTAGTTATGTACATCTTTCACCACGTTGCTGCCGATTGGAAAACTTCCGTTGGTGTTAAACACGGTATTGGGCGTGACATACCCGCCCTCTAAAGCCGCCGCCGCAACAAACGGTTTAACGGTTGAACCCGGTTCAAAAATATCGGTTAAGGCGCGGTTACGGTATAAATTTTCCTGTAAACTTTTGCGTACATTGGGATTAAACGTCGGCTGATTAACGGCGGCTAAAATTTCACCGTTTTTGGCATCCAATACCACCAATGCACCCGATTTAGCGCGATTTTCGTTCACCGCTAACTGCAATTCCCGATAGGCTAAATATTGAATACGCTGGTCGATACTCAACTCAATATTTTTTCCAGACACTGGCTCTTTGATATTTTCCACATCGTCAATGATGCGTCGTAAGCCATCTCGAATGACGCGCTTACTACCCGCCGTGCCTTTTAATACTTTTTCGTAACCCGCTTCCATGCCTTCCTGACCGACATCATCCAGATCCGTAAAACCGATCAAATGCGCGGCGACACCGCCTGTGGGATAAAAACGTTTAAATTCTCTGTCAAAATACACGCCGACCAGTTTTAAGGCTTTGACCTGTTCACTGAGATCGGGGCTTATTTGCCGTGCTATATAAGCAAACTGTTTATGTGAATCATCGCTCAACATATCCAGCACTTTGCCCTTGGGCAAATCAAGCAGCTTTTCCATTTGCGCAATTTTCAGCACTTTTTGCTTTTTATACTCGGCTAGTACCGCCGCTTTTTGTTCGTCAGTTAATGGCACACTCAACTGACGACTGGCTTTGAACTCTTTTTCCAGTTGCTTAAGCTGGTTTTTATCATCCATTTTGAGTTCACGCGGATTGACCGATATAGACTCCACGGGCGTACTAATCGCTAACGGTGCGCCGCTTCTATCAGTAATCATGCCTCTGTAGGCAGACACTTCTTCGTCATCGACCAGCCGCATATCGCCCTGATCTTTCAGAAATTTTTTATTTAAAACCTGTAAATCAATGGCACGACACACCAGCACCGCCATACAGCTCATCATAAAAATAACCAGCACTTTTCGTCTGCCCGAAAAATCGCTGGTCAGTTTTTTCGTCTCGTTACTGTTGCCTCGAAAATCTAACATTTACGGTTTTATATAGATAATTTTTTCGTGTACAGGCAGAACCAGTTTTAATTTTTCCCGCGCAACGGCTTCAACGCGATTTTGTTCGGCAAATGTTGTCAATTCCAATTGCGTTTGACCCCATTCAACTTCACGCAAATCCAATTCCCGTTCCTGCTTTTGAATGTCGATAAACAGCAATCGTGAATAATATTTGCTGTAAATAACCGCCAGAGCCGTTATCAACAACACGACTCCTAGCACACCTACAATTCGGTTGACTATCACACAACCCTCTGGGCAACACGCATGACCGCACTGCGTGATCTGGGGTTTTGCGCCACTTCCTGCGCGTCGGCAGTCAAGGCTTTACTGACTTTCTTTAATAAACCTTTCGCCATATCAACTTCTTTAATCGGTAATCGACTGGGATTGTATTTCGCACCTGATTCATTCTTAATGAAGCGTTTGACGATTCTGTCTTCCAAAGAATGAAAAGAAATCACTACTAATCGCCCTTCTGGTTTCAATACCCGCACTGCCTGTTGCAGCACGTCTTTTAATTCATCCAACTCACGATTAATTTCAATGCGAATGGCTTGAAAAGTGCGCGTCGCAGGGTGTTTGTGTTTCTCGCGCATCGGAATCGCATTTTCACACAGTTCAGCCAGTTGCCGAGTGGTGGTAATGGGCGTGTGCGCTCTGGTTTCAACCACGGCTTTTGCAACGCGGCGGGAAAATTTCTCTTCACCGTATTCAAATAAAATTTTAACTAAATACGCTTCATCAACCGTCGCCAGCCATTGTTCAGCGGAAACGCCTGCCGAACCATCCATGCGCATATCCAGTGGGCCATCACGCAAAAAACTGAAACCTCTTTCGGGGTTATCCAGTTGCGGTGAAGATACGCCTAGATCTATTAAAATGCCGTCAATCTGACCGAGTAAGCCCTCGTTAGCAACGGTATTTTCCAGTTCGGAAAAACAACTGTGCTTGAGTGTAAATCGCTTATCCTTCAACATAGCTTGTGCATAATCTGAATTAACCGCATCCAGATCCCTATCAAACGCCAGCAAACGTCCGTTTTCGCCCAACTGATTCAAAATCCCCTGACTGTGTCCGCCGCGCCCGAAGGTACAATCCAGATAAACACCGTCTTCTTTAATCGCCAACTGTTGCAATGCTTCTGCAAACATAACGGGTAAATGTGTCACTAACCAATCTCCCGTATTAAAAAGATAAAGACTCTAATTCTTCAAAGCCTTCATTATCATCGCTATTCAGCCATTCATTTTCTTTGGCTGTCCATGCTTGATCGTTCCAGATTTCAAACTTGTTAAGCTGACCGACCAACACCACTTTTTTATCCAATCCTGCAAACTTTCTTAATTGCTCAGGTAACAATAAGCGACCCTGTTTATCCATGTCGCATTCAGAGGCATTGCCAATCACAAAGCGTCTTAATTTACCTGCCATTTTATTCAACGTGGGTAATTTACTGATGGTTTGTTCAAGTCGCTCCCATTCAGGCAACGGATACAGCCATAGACACCCTGTCTCACCCGTACAACGCTCATTCACTGCCACAGTGACAACCAGTTGACCCTCGGCACAGTCCTGCAATTCCTCTCGATAACGAGTCGGAATGGAAAGGCGACCCTTGTCATCCAGATTGATTGCACTGATACCTCGAAACAAAATGCCCCCAATCAACCAATAAAAACCACTTTACACCACTTTTCCCCACACACAGGCACTATAAATTCCAAACTGTGCATAGTCAAGAATGATTTAAATTACAATCTTTGTTTTTTGACAATGACTTACGCACCATTTGGCGTTAAATTTAAACAAATACCGCATGGTATCAATGAAGTGGGTAAGATTATTAAAGTGATACCTTTAAGCGTACATTCAGTAAGTTTTCTATCCATACGCACCAAGTCGGCTTATTAGCCCTATTTAATCGCACCGTATTAAAGCGGCTTTTTTATACATTGGTAGCAAATCAAGCCCGAAATTGAAGTAAAATGGATGGTTTTACACAACTTACGCCGTTAATCTCAAACGGACAGCAAAGGCAGACATGAAAAATTATAAAATCGCAGTATTAGCGGGTGACGGTATCGGCCCTGAAATCACCAAAGAAGCCATCAAAGTGCTTAAAGTCGTTGAAGAACGCAATGACGTAACCTTTGAATTAATGCCTGCTGCGTTTGGCGCGTGTGCTTATTTTGAATTTGGTGATGCGTTTCCGCAATCCACTATTGATATTTGCGATGCCGCCGATGCTATTTTGAAAGGCCCGATTGGTTTGAGTCATGAAGAATCCAAACTGATTCCAATTGATAAACAACCCGAACGTGGCGCGTTATTGCCGATGCGTCGTCGTTACAACACCTATGCCAATTTCAGACCTGTGTCATTACCTAAAGCCTTGGCGCATTTTTCACCGTTAAAACCTGAAATTATCGGCGAAGGCATTGATATTATTATGGTCAGAGAATTGGTCGGCGGGCTGTATTTTGGCAACAAAGAAATGGGCGTGAATGAACAAGGCTTGCGTTATGTCAAAGAAACGCTGGAATATGATGAAAATCAAATTCGTCAGATTTTGGTTCAAGCGTTCAAACTGGCGCGTAAACGTAAAAAAACCCTGCATAATATTCACAAAAGCAACGTCTTAAAATCCAGCGTGTTGTGGAATGAAATTTTAGACGAAGTGGCAGTTGATTATCCTGATGTCACTGTTTACCAGCAATTAGTCGATTCAGCCGCTACTAATCTGTGCCTGAAACCCACGCAGTTTGATGTCATGGTCATGGAAAATATGTTCGGCGACATTTTAAGCGACCAAGGCGGCGGTATTTTAGGCTCATTAGGCTTAATGCCGTCTGCGTGTATCGGCCCAGACAAAGCCTATTACGAACCTTCACATGGTTCTGCACCTGACATCGCAGGCAAAAACATTGCCAATCCCTACTCCATGATAGGCTCAGTTGCCATGATGCTGGAAAACAGCTTTGACATGGAAGCCGAAGCTAAAAACATCTGGGCAGCGATGCAAGCAGTCTTCGCTGACGGCTATTCAACCGCTGATTTATCGAAAGCCGATAGCGGCGTGAAAATGATTAGCACTGTTGAGTTTGGCGATAAAGTCGTTGAGAAATTGAGAGCAATGCCGAAAGTGGCTTGATACTCCTCATAAACCTGCGAGGTATTTAAAACCTTGCAGGTTTGCATTTTGCTAGAAAATTTGCCCGCCGTGCATCACTTTAATTGAGGTTTAAAATGAGCGATAAGCCGTCCACAATCAAATCAACCCCATTCCCTGAAATACCCTCCTCTGTCAGGCTGGCAATTCTGCTACCTACCTTCAGATGGACACCGACAGCGCGGTCTATTATCGGTGCGATGGTCGGTGTTGCTAGTACCGAAGTTGCCGTATTAATCGCGGATAACAGTGAAACTCCTGAAAAGCACCAGTTTTTACAGGACATCAATCGCATTAATCCTTATGTGCTTGTCGCATCCCATGAAAAAAATATAGGTGCGCAAAATAATTTTTATTACCTGCTTGATTGGTCAAAAAATGTAGAGTTTGTCGCTATCATGGCGGACGATGACTGGATGTCGCCGACGTATTTTGTCGATGCTTATAAAACACTGCTGGACAATCCGACGGCAAATGCAGCGGAAGCAGGCACGACGTTTATAGATTTTGGTGATGGCGAGCTGATTAAAAGCAATCAACCGTCGATGTGCGGACAATCGCCTATCGAAAGAATGCGGCACTGGAATGGTTTTGCGGGGCGTATCACTATGTATAACACGTCTCGACGTGCCACATTAGAAGCGGGGCTGCAATTTCTGCGAACCAGCCCATTGCATGGCATGATACTGTTTGAAGATGTGTTTGAGTTAAGCCGATTGGCAACGGGGGATTTTCTCAGTGTCTCAGGACGCGGCTGTTTTGTGCATTATCCAGCACTGGATTCACGCGCAGGCGATGCCACGCAACGCTATTACGATTTGTTATATAAAAATGTCGGGCTGCACTATCAATTTGTTTATTTCACAGGACTGACCACGGCTATTCAATGCGCCATGTTTTTGATGGGCAATTATTCACCTATTAGCGACCCTGTGCAAAAAGCAATCTGCGGGCAGTATGTTTTTAAACACATTTTTGAAGGCAGTTTTTTACAAACCTTTTCAGGTGCATCGGGTCAGGAAGCGGGTTTCCAAATGTTCAAAAATTTTCCTGAGGTACTGGCTGGTTTTATCAAATTTTCTACTCCACCGTTTGCACAACAGCCTGTTTTTGATATTGAGTTAATTGACTGGTTTATGATGCTGCTACAGTTGTTTGAAGAAAAATCCGAGGGAAATGCCCCTTCTATCGCTGCACGTTTCACGCATTTTGTTCAAGCGACCGCTCCGTATGATGTCGGCGTAGGTCGTAGATTGGGGTAAAACACAACTCCACCCTATCAATTATTCAAAAATCCCATGTCCCCTGATACTTACCTCGATATTTGCATCTCTACGCAACAACTTTCCCTTATCGAAAACGGACGAATACTAAAAACCTACCCCATTTCCACCGCTAAAAATGGCGCGGGTGAACGGATGGGCAGTGGCTGTACGCCTAGAGGTTGGCACCGTATTCGGGCAAAAATCGGCGCGGGATTGCCTTTATATAGTGTATTTAAAGCCAGACGCGCCACAGGTGAAATTTATACACCTGAACTTGCCGCGCAATGTCCAGAACGCGACTGGATTTTAACGCGCATTTTGTGGTTAGGCGGTTTAGAGCCGCATAAAAATCGTTACGGTCAGGTCGATACAACGTGGCGATATATTTATCTGCACGGCTGCCCTGATGAACTGATGAACGGACAAGCCGAGTCGCACGGCTGTATTCGCTTGTATAATGCCGATATGGTGGATTTATTTAATCGAGTTAAGGTAGGTATGAGAGTTTATAGTCATGAATAAAACCCGTATGGTGTTGGGGATTGAATACGATGGCAGTGGTTTTTATGGTTGGCAATGGCAAACACAACACCGCAATATTCAGCAGGTATTGGAACAGGCATTGAGCAAAATTGCCAATCACCCTGTCACTGTGCAGTGCGCGGGGCGTACCGATACGGGCGTACACGCGCTGGAACAGGTGGTGCATTTTGATACCACCACCACGCGCGAGCTGAAAGAGTGGTTACTGGGCGGCAACAGTTTTTTACCCGCTGATGTGCGCATTACTTGGGTACAACCTGCTATCGGTGATTTTCATGCCCGTTACAGTGCGATTGCCCGCTTTTACCGTTATGTGATTTTAAATCGCCCGATTAAATCTGCATTATTCCGTAATCAGGTAACGTGGCATTCCGCGCCGCTGGATGAACAAAAAATGCACCACGCCGCACAGGTGTTGATTGGGCAACATGATTTTTCTTCGTTTCGTGCGCAAGGCTGTCAGTCTAAAAGTCCGTGTCGATTGATGTACTTTATTGATGTACATCGAGACGACGACAAAGTCATCATTGATATTTCTGCCAATGCGTTTTTACATCACATGGTGCGTAATATTGCAGGCGTGCTAATGGCTATCGGTGCAGGTAAACAGCCTGTCGAATGGACACAGGAATTGCTTCATGTTAAAAGTCGTCAGCTCGGTGGTGTGACTGCACCGCCCGATGGTTTATATTTAGGTGCAGTGTATTATCCTGAGCAGTACGGCATTGCCAAACACTCTGTGTTTGATAAATTGCCTGACAATGCACGGCGGTTTGATTAAATCTACAACTCTAAGGTGATAAGTATGAATAATTTTTTAGCGTGGCAAGTTCATGGTAATGCCGATAGTGGCGGCGGTCTGCTGGAGATGCTAACGGGATTACTGGCTTTTTTTGAAGGTTTAACGGCTTCGGGTTGGGGTGGATTTTTTAATACATTGATGCCCGCGCTGACGAATATGAATAATATTCACCCGTTGCTAGTGCATTTTCCAATTGCCTTTTTATTCGTTTTTTTTCTATTCGATGTCGTCGCTTGTTTGGCAAAAAAACCGCAGTGGCGCGAAGTTGCCAGTTATTTATTGTATTTTGGCGCAGTCGGGGCGGTTTTTACTGTGATTGCGGGCTTGTCGGCGGCTTATTCGGTGCAGCATAATGATGTTGTTCATGCCATTATGGAACGGCATGAGAGTTTGGGCATATCTGTGTTGACACTGGCAGTCATACTGTCTTTGTGGCGGCTAAAAAAAGGCGCATCAATGTCAGGCGGGGCAAATACCTTTTTTCTTATTCTGTCAGGATTGATGTGCGTGCTGCTGGCACTGGCGGCGGATTTAGGCGGCTTGATGGTTTATAAATACGGCACGGCGGTTGAGTTTGTTCCTTCGCAACCCGCAAGCGAAAGTAACCATCATGAACACGCGCATTAATTCCATCGTATGAGCAAACCACGCAAAATTTTAGTCATCGCCATGCGTTATCTGGGCGATGTGTTACTCACTACGCCGTTGATACACTCCTTACGGCGGGCTTATCCCGAAGCTGAACTGGATATGCTGGTGTATGCCCATACTGCGGCTATGTTAGAAGGTAATCCTGATATTCATCAGCTTATTACCGTACCTAGCAAAGCCAAGTTTGCCGATAACTGGCGATTATTTCGGCAGTTAGGCAGAGGTTATGATTTAGCCATCACCACGCAATCAGGTGACCGCCCTTTTTTATACAGCTTGTTTGCCTCATCACGACGACTGGGTGTCGTACCACCTAAACCTGATACAGGTTGGTGGAAACGGTTTTTTTTACATCGCTGGCTGGAATTTGACGACCAAGACACCCATACGGTACTGCAACATTTAAAAATACTGGCATTAATCAATGTGCCGCCGTGTTTTGAATTAGTGCCGCCGCAAACGCAGAACACACAAGCGTTGCGTCAATTAGTGGGCGATAGAGCTTACGCTGTATTACATACACATCCGCAATGGACGTATAAACAATGGACGGTAGAAGGCTGGGTAGAAACAGGGAATTATTTGCATCAACTCGGTTTGCGGCTGGTGCTGACAGGCGGTGCGGCACAGGAAGAAGTTGATTATATTGCGAACATTGCCCAGCAGTTACCCGACGATACGCTGAATCTGGCAGGGCAAGTATCGTTAGCGCAATTGACCGAGTTATTATCTCATGCAACTTTATATATAGGCCCAGACACGGGTATCACGCACTTGGCGGCGGCAACAGGTGTGCCTGTTATCGCACTCTACGGCGCGACCAATCCTATTAAATGGTCGCCTTGGCCATACCGCTTTGCACAGCACAGCAACCCATTCCAAAAAATCGGCAGTCAGACAGTGAATAACGTCTATTTACTGCAAGGCGAAAAATCCTGTGTACCCTGCCATTTAGAAGGCTGTGACAGACACCAGAAAAGCCGTAGTGACTGCTTGGATACCCTGTCTGCGGAGCGGGTAAAAACAACGATTCAGCAGATACTGACTAAGTAACGAATTAGCTTTTCTTGTGAAATTTGGAAAACAACGATTCGATAATCGTCTTTTTAGGTGCATCTAATGCTTCGTCGAATGCGGATGTGCGACCGAGTTGTTTCTGATAAATAGCCGCTTTACTCTGCACAGCGGCTTTAATGGCATTTTTATATTCGAGAGGAATATCATCCCCCTTGACGAAGCGATTATCTTTCCGCAGAAAATAGCTGAGTAACGCATCTAAAAAATCGTGATCCACTTGTTCAGGCGAAAATGTCTTGGCAAATGACTGAAGGTCATCATGATTTTTAATAGCCACTTTGAACAGCGAATGTTTGAAATCAACCTCAACGCGAAACATAACAGGGATTTTGCGTTGTATGGTAAACAGCGTGCAAGGTGTACCGACAATGGTCTGGTGCTTCCAATCAAAAAACAGTTTTTTAGCCTGCAAAAAGTTAATTTCTTTGTCGATTAACGGCTCTGATTCCAAGCGATAGCTGAAATCTCCCTTGCCTTCACAAAAAAAACTGACATTAATCTGCATGATGCGATTGTAATCAGCAAGACCAATGCGTCCATCCGTATTAATTTTATAATGCGCGTGCGACAGAATGCCGAATTGCGGATATTTCTGGCAATAATTATCTACCTGAATAGGCTCTTCCAGAAAATTCAAATAATTAATGGTTTCTTGAAAGCCATCAAAAATCAACTGCATCTTGGGTAAAATTGTCAACTGATAAGCCTGCTCTAACTGCTCATCAGTGATAGCTTGCTGCTGTTCCGCCGCTTTTTTCTCATCGGCTTTTTTTCTTAACTCATCCAGCACACTCATTTTTCATTTTCCTTGGAGTCTTTGCTATTGAATCTAAAAAAGTAAATAAACATAACGGTATATTATATTAAAGTCTAACGTGCGAAAAACAGCTTCCACAATTAAGTCTATCAACCAGCTTTTTGTGCGATTAACGCGCACATTATAACCTACTACCCAAATGCCGCGTTGAAAATAGCATACCAAATTAGGGATACGGCTGGAAAAATAAAACAGGACAAATTGTTATGCAGCCACTTGATTCGCCCTATAACAAACGGCGTAAGGTTTGATGTATGCCGAGGCGTTACCACTCAGGACGGCAGCACACGCACTAACGGCAACGCAATGGCATTTGAATTTTCAGACGGCAAAATTAACCGTATTGCGTTTCCCGCCTGATGTTCAACAACATTTATCAGCTCATCCAGAAGCAGACAGCAGCCAAATTAATCCTGATTTTTTAAAAACCACACTAAAATTGACTTGATAATCCATATATCACATAATTTATATGGTTATTTGGCAATCAGATAATCAGCAATCAAAAACGATTGATGTGTGTCATTAATCATCAAAATAATCTAATGAGGAGTTTAACAATGGCTTTAATTACTTGGACAGCAAGTCAATACGGCACTAATGTTGGTTTTGCGGATGAAGAACACCAAATTTTGTTTGATAAATTGAATAAATTATATGATTTGGCAACAGGTGGCGCAGAACGTTCTGCGATAGGCGCACAGCTGGATGATTTGATTGCTTACGTTGTCGATCATTTTGCCCATGAAGAAAAAGAAATGATTGCAAAAAACTACGCAGGTTATGACCGCCATAAAGCCGAACATGAGGCTTTAATCGGCATTTGCGGAGGTCTGCAAGCAAAATTTCATGCAGATGAGGCAGAAGTGACTGAAGAGGTCGGTCAGTTAGTTAAAGGCTGGCTGGATAATCATATCCCTAACTTTGATATGGCTTATGCTGATGCGCTGAATAGCTAACTACTCACTTTCTTTATAAAAAAGGCGTGTGAATTGCTTGATTCACACGCCTTTTTTTTTATGTTAAATATAATCTAAGACAAGCACAACTGGCATAGCGTGGCGTCATGAGTTAAAATCTCTGAGTTTATTTGTGCCAATTATTATTAAAGTAAAAGGAAATCACTCAGATTTACTACGGGTGTAATTACGCAACGATATGATATAAAGCAACAAGAGTTTATAACTACTGACGAGGAGTCTGCTCCGTGAACAAAATAAAGAAACTTTTCGCAGGTGCAACCTTAATGGCTTTAGGCCAACAAGCAGCACAAGCGGATTACAAGCTCAATTTAATGCAGGGAGTTACTAAAGTAAGTCATGATATTTATGACTTACATATGTTAATTCTGTGGATTTGTGTATTTATCGGTGTCGCTGTATTCGGTGCCATGTTCTACTCGATTTATTATCATCGTAAATCGAAAGGGCATCAAGCAGCGCAATTTCATGAAAATACCACCGTTGAAATTATCTGGACAATTATTCCGACACTGATTCTCGTCGGTATGGCAATTCCAGCAACTAAAACATTGTTGGAACTGGATGATGTACAAAAATCAGACATGACCATTCAAATCACAGGTAAACAATGGTACTGGGACTACAAATATCTGAATAATGACATTCATTTTGAAAGTCATCTGGATGAAGCCAGTGAAATAACACACCGTACCAAAGGTGCTGATCCGCGTTCTGTGCCTAACTACCTATTAAATGTAGATAAACCACTGGTTATCCCGGTCAAAACAAAAATTCGTTTCGTATTGACTTCAGCGGACGTAATCCACTCATGGTGGGTGCCTGATTTAGGCTGGAAAAAAGACGCTAACCCCGGCTTCATTAACGAAGCATGGACTTACGTTGATACAGCAGGTGTTTATCGCGGGCAATGTACTGAGTTATGCGGTAGAGACCATGGTTTTATGCCTATCGTCGTCATTGCTATGGAACAGGCTGATTACGATGCGTGGGTGAAAAAAACCTCGGATCAACAAAAACAAAAACCCGATTTAAGTGACCAAAATCGTGAGCAGTTGATGGCACACGGTAAATCGGTGTATTTAAAAAATTGCGTAGGCTGTCATCAAATAGAAGGTTCAGGCGTAGCTGGTTTGATTCCTGCATTAACAGCAAGTCCGAAAGTCACAGGCGGTATTGACCCGTTAATCGGTTTTCTGCAAGCAGGTACGAGCAAAATGCCCGCATTTTCTAAGTTGAAAGATAATGAATTAGCTGAAGTAATCACTTATATCAGAAATGATTTGGGCAACAAAATCGGCGACGAAATACAGCCCAATAAAATCACGCCTGTGTATGAAGACGACTAAGTCAGTCATTATTATCAGTCCAACCTTTTTAACTATTTTCGAGGTATAGAATATGTCTGCTGTCGTAGCTGAACATGATGATCATCACGCCGATGACCATCACGATCACGGCCCTGCTAAAGGGCTGTTAAGATGGATTATCACCACCAATCATAAAGACATTGGTACATTATATTTATTATTTGCTCTTGCCATGTTTTTTGTCGGCGGCGCAATGGCAATGGTTATCCGTGCGGAATTGTTTGAACCAGGCTTACAGTTTGTAGACCCTGCGTTTTTTAACTCCATGACCACCATGCACGCGCTAGTCATGGTATTCGGTGCCGTTATGCCTGCTTTCGTAGGCTTGGCAAACTGGCAAATCCCGCTCATGATCGGCGCAAAAGATATGGCGTTGCCGCGCATGAACAACATGAGCTTCTGGATGTTGGTTGCAGGTGTATTATTATTAGCAAGCACCTTATTCATGGAAGGTGGCGCACCAAACGGCGGCTGGACATTATATCCACCATTAGTATTGCAACCGATTACAGTCGGTAAAGCATTACCGTTTGCGGTGTTTTCTGTGCATTTGCTGGGTATTTCCTCCATCATGGGTGCAATTAACATCATCGCCACTATTTTCAATATGCGTGCGCCATCCATGAAAATGATGGATATGCCATTGTTTGTATGGACATGGTTGATTACTGCATTTTTGTTGATTGCTGTTATGCCTGTATTTGCTGGCGCAGTAACTATGTTGCTGACTGACAAATTCTTCCACACCAGCTTCTTTAATGCGGCTGGCGGCGGTGACCCTGTGCTGTATCAACACATTTTCTGGTTCTTCGGACACCCAGAAGTGTATATTATGATTCTGCCTACTTTCGGTGTCGCCTCTACTATTATCCCCATCTTCGCGCGTAAACCTTTATTTGGTTATGCGTCAATGGTGTGGGCAACTGCCTCAATTGCGTTTTTTTCATTCATCGTGTGGGCGCACCATATGTTCACGGTGGGTCTGCCAATAGCAGGCGAACTGTATTTCATGTACGCCACTATGATTATTGCCGTTCCAACAGGTGTTAAAGTCTTTAACTGGACGGCGACCATGTGGAAAGGTGCAATGACTTTTGAAACACCGATGTTGTTTTCAATTGCGTTTGTCGTGTTATTCACCATGGGTGGCTTCACCGGTCTGATGATGTCTATCGCGCCAACTGATTTCCAGTATCATGATACTTATTTCATCGTTGCTCACTTCCATTACACACTGGTTCCTGCCTCAGTTTTCATTTTAATGGCAGCAGGTTACTTCTGGCTGCCTAAATGGACAGGTCATATGTACAACGAAAAAATCGGTCAACTGCATTTCTGGTTGTCGGCTATTTCGGTGAATATCTTATTTTTCCCACAACATTTCTTAGGTTTAGCAGGTATGCCACGTCGTATTCCTGATTATGCCGTACAGTTTGCTGACTGGAATATGATTTCCAGTATCGGTGGTTTTATCTTTGGTTTAAGCCAGTTGTTATTTTTGTACATCGTCATTGACACCATCAAAGGCGGTACTGGCGAAAAAGTAACCGACGAAGTCTGGGAAGATGCTGGCAAACACAGTCTGGAATGGACATTGCCCTCTCCTGTTCCGTATCACACATGGGAAACACCCCCCACTATTGTGCCGACTGAACACGTTTTGGATCATCACTAAGGTAAAGAAACACATTGCCAGTTGAACTGGCAATGTGTTGGAAATCTAATGACAACAAAAAACAAAAACATTTTAACGGCAGTGATTTTGATAGCTATCACCGTTATTGTTTATCTGTTCGCGGTCACGCAAGCGGTTACGCAATGAACGAAAACAACGTTAGTAAAAAAAACACTAAATTAGCATGGATATTACTATTCGTTGCTGTAGGTATGCTTGGCTTTGGTTACGCGCTTGTTCCTCTGTACGATGTATTGTGTGAGTGGAAATGGATAGAACGCGACCGACCCGATGACATTAAAAAAGTCCCGGAAGTGGCTTATAAAGTCGATATGAATAGAGAAATCACCATCGAATTTATGACCACACTGAATGAGTCAACGCCGATGGAATTTCGCGCCGAGAAAAAACAGCTTAAAGTTCACCCAGGGGAATACCACACGGTGAACTTTTATGCTGAAAACAAGACTGATAAAGTCATACTTGCCAGAGCAATTGCCAGTTTTTCGCCTGCGGTAACAAGTAGTTATTTTGAAAAAACTCAGTGTTTTTGCTTTGAAGAGCAGACTTTTCAACCGAAAGAAGCGAAAACCATGCCGATGCGTTTTGTGATTAATCCAGAGCTACCTGAGCAATACAAAACCATTACACTGTCATACACATTTTTTGATAATACTGAAAAATCAGTAAAAAAGTAAAAGGGGAAAGTTATGTCTACAACAAATGCCGCTTATTACATTCCGCATAAAGCAACCTGGCCCGTCATTGGTACGCTTGGTCTGGTGACTATGTTGGCTGGATTTGCAAATTTTTTAAATGGCTCTTCAATTGGCTCTACCTTGATGGTAATAGGTCTGCTGATTTTCATTGCCATGCTAGTCGGTTGGTTTACGCTGCAAGCCCACGAAAGCGAAACGGGAATGTACAGCCACGAAGTCGGTATTTCTTACCGTATGGGCATGATGTGGTTCATTTTTTCAGAAATCGTCTTTTTTGCAGTGTTCTTCGGCACACTGTGGTACACCCGCAATTTGTCTGTGCCTTGGTTAGGTTCAGGCGCGACAAAAGAAATATTGCATTCTGCCTATGAAGCAACATGGCCTACCAACGGCCCTGCCGCTCTAGGTGGTAAATTTGAACCGATGGGCGCATGGGGCTTGCCGTTTTTAAACACCTTGATTCTGTTGACCAGCGGCGTGAGCTGTACTTGGGCGCATCATGGTTTGCTGGCTAAAAACCGCGATCAACTGATTAAAGGATTGATTGCTACGGTTGCTTTAGGATTCTTGTTCGTTACGTTTCAAGCCTTTGAATATCATGAAGCCTACACTGAAATGGGTTTAACTTTAGGCTCAGGCGTTTACGGTTCGACCTTCTTCATGTTGACCGGTTTCCACGGTTTCCATGTTTGCGTCGGTGCGATTATTTTGAGTGTCGTGCTGTTTCGTAGCTGGAAAGGTCATTTCAAACCAGAAAACCACTTCGCTTTTGAAGCGGCTGCATGGTATTGGCATTTTGTTGACGTAGTATGGTTGGGCTTATTTGTCTTTGTTTATTTAATGTAAAACCAAGCCGTTGTAACAAAAAAAGCGTTACTTAACAGGTAACGCTTTTTTTTTGTCGAAAGAGTTTTTAACTTATTTGCTAACAACTGACAACTGCCAGTTTTTAAAGGACTGGCAGTCGTTAAGCTGAGTCATTACAATTATTTGTTAGGCTCAACGGTTACAGGTTTTTGCATCAGCATTCCCGCACCGATACCCTGTGGTTTATAAAGCCCTGTAGCGACCATAATAAAAACAAAAATAAACAACACTAACGAAAGAACAATACGAAAAGTCAGTGCTTTCACTGTTTTTTCAGATTCTTCTTCGGATTTAGGTCGAATTAAATGAAACAATGCAGAACCAAGACTAATAATAATCAGGATGAAAGCGAGTATAACGATGATTTTTATCATAACGGTACGATGTTGTTAGTAGTGGATTCTGGTATTCTCGTTTATTCTGCGCTCTGTGCCAATAGCTGGAAGAAAAAGCATGATAATTAACATGGGGCGTTATACCGCAAAATTTGCCAAACTGCCAACGCTGGCTTTTATGTTCGTGTTGCCATTATTACTGAGTTTAGGAATGTGGCAGTTACACCGTGCCGATGAAAAACAGGCGTTTTTACAGCAACAGGCACAAGGTCAAGTCGCCGACATCTCGCGCTTATCAGTCGCGACTGAAGACAATGCTGAACGCTTACGCTATAAAAAATTAGAAGTTGCAGGTCATTATGACGCGCAACACCAGTTTTTAATTGACAATCAGATTAACGACGGCAAAGTAGGCTATTTTGTACTCACGCCATTTATTTTGCAGGGCGAAAATAAAGGCGTGTTAGTGAATCGCGGTTGGCTGGCGGCAAATCCAGACCGTCGCCAGTTGCCCGATGTGAGCATAAGCGCAGAAGCCACCGTGATTCAGGGGCGTGCGAATACGTTCCCCAGCGTAGGCATAAAAATAGCGGGTGCAGAAATACCGACTGACACCTCCCCTGCGGTGGTACAGATTGTTGATAGTCAGGTATTGGCGCAAAAATCAGGCTATCCCTTATTCAGTTTTCAACTGGAACTCGACAAAGAACTGCCCAATGGTTTTAAACGCGACTGGCATACCAGCACCATCATGCTACCCGAACAACACACCGCTTATGCCGTACAATGGTTTGCTCTGGCATTCACTCTCACCGTACTATTTTTAGTTTACAGTTTTAAAAAATCATGATTACTTCGCAACAGAAAAAAAATCGTTTGTTTATTATTGTTATTTTCAGCATGACTATCGTGCCGTATCTTATCGCGTTGGGCTTGCAACAAAATCCTGATCTCGTCAAAGGCAGTACCAATATCGGTCAGTTAATTACTCCGCCCATTACCACCGAAGCCAGTGATTTTATCGGTTACGATGCGTTCTCTACGGCTAATTTAGCGGAACTGTCAGGGCATTGGGTACTTGCCAATGTGATTCCTTCCGAACATTGCAATGCGGTTTGTTTGCACGCGGTGCTGAAAATCAAACAATTACGCCTAATGCTCAACAAAGAATTTTCCCGCACCCGCCGTGTGGCATTGATGCTCAAGGATGTACCCGCAGAAAATACCGCGCAATGGTGGTTGAAAGATGCTTTATTGTGGCGATTACGCGAAACGCGCAATCCAGCTGATGATGCACTGTTTCAAACCTTGCTGAATGAAGAAAATCCGTTAGATGACGCGCGAAGCAAACAATTAATCGGCAGCGATAACCCTGAAACTACGCTTAAGTCTGATTTAATCAAAATTAAACCCAGCGACAACCTGCTTAAAAAAATAACCGCGCTTCGTTCAGGCAACATTCCCGACGGGCTGTTATTTTTAATAGACCCCTTAGGAAATATCATGATGCAATATGAACCTGACTTTGATCCTTACAAAGTCAAAAATGATCTCATGCACCTGTTAAGAGCTTCACAAATCGGTTAGTGGAAAAAGAAAATGTTTAGAAAAATAACGCTATTGAGCCTACTGCTCGCCTTCATCATCGTCGTATTAGGCGCGACCCTACGTTTATCAGGTGCTGAGCCATTATCAGTCGATGGTAATCTATTGGAAAATATCCTCGCTAATCGTCACTGGTATCCATCCATCGGCTTGACGGCAGGTATGCTTTTACTGGTTGTATTGGCGTGGCGTGAAGAACACCACCGTATGACCGCACTGCTCTCCACATTGAGCTTGCTGGTGCTGATATACGCACAAGGCTATCTGGCACTATGGTCAGTTATCACTCACGCGCCAGTATTCATCGTGGCGCATTTCTTACTGGGCATGGTGACGCTGTGGTGCTTGTTCTGGTTATATTTGCGTGTTAATCGGCTGCTCGTAAGACAGCAAAACGGCGGTGGCTTATTGGCAGGCTTTGCCATAGTGGTATTATTTTTGCAGATTACCTTAGGCGTGTGGGTCAGCGTTAATAATGCGGCGTTTGCCTGTACCCATTTTCCGCTGTGTACTGAACAACTATGGCCGCTTGCTGATTATCAACACGCTTTTGACATAAACGGTGTCTTCACCTTACCTGCACAAATCGCCATCATCTGGTTACATCGTCTCTTGGCAGTGGTGTGTTTTATTGTGCTGGGCTTGGTCATGCTCAATGCAACCGCCGCCAATAAACCCAAGGCAGTGAGAAAAGCAGGCTTAGTATTAAGTGCGTTATTATTTGTCGAAATCGTGTTGGGCATTATCGGCTTTAGACTATCCATGCCGTTATGGGTAGCGGTCGCGCACAGCGCAGTCGCCGCGTTATTGATGTTGCCATTAATCACCATCAGCTTTTATAGTCGTTATGGGTTTGTTGCCGTACCCGAAGTTAAACCCATTGTTGAAGAAACACAGCCTGTTGTCGATACTGATGCTCCGCTCACGCCTGTTGAAAAATTCGTTGAACCTGCGTACGTCGAACCTGATTCTGCATCGCTTTATTTACGCCTTAAATCGCAATTACAGCGCACTCGTTCAGGTCTGGGCGGCGTATTCGCCACCTTGGGCGGTAAAAAAGGTTTAGCTGATGATTTGATAGAAGAAATCGAAGCCAATTTATTAATGGCGGATGTTGGTATTGATGCCACGACGGCGATTATTAATCGCTTAACGCAACGTCTGGAAAAACATCAATTAACCGATAGCGAGCTATTAATTGCCACGCTAAAACAAGAACTGCTCGACATTCTGAAACCCTGTAGCGAACCACTGCATATTCCTCAACAAGATAAACCGTTTGTTATCTTAGTGGTCGGTGTTAATGGTGCAGGTAAAACCACGACGATTGGTAAACTGGCGAATCGCTTGCAAGCTCAAGGGCATAGCGTGATGTTAGCCGCAGGTGATACTTTCCGAGCAGCGGCAGTCGAGCAGTTGCAAGTCTGGGGCGAACGCAATCATATTCCTGTGGTCGCGCAACACACAGGCGCGGATTCTGCTTCGGTGATTTATGATGCTGTGCAATCCGCGCAATCCAAAGGCATTGATGTCCTCATAGCCGATACCGCTGGACGCTTGCAAACTAAATCCAATTTAATGGACGAGTTGAAAAAAGTAAAACGCATCATGGGCAAACTGGATGCCAGCGCACCGCATGAAGTATTATTAGTGCTGGACGCAGGTACGGGACAAAATGCCTTATCACAAGCCAAATTGTTTAATGAAGCCGTTGAACTCACTGGCTTAGTGCTGACTAAACTGGACGGTACGGCAAAAGGCGGCGTTATTTTCGCACTGGCAAAACATTCAGGCATTCCTATTCGTTTCATCGGTATCGGCGAAGGCATAGAAGATTTACAGGATTTTAATGCTGAGCTGTTTGTCGATGCCTTGTTCGTCAAAGATTAACAGGTCACTATGTTAAAGTTCGATAATGTCAGCAAACGCTACCCTGAAACAGGCGATGTACTCAATAACGTCAGTTTTCATTTGCAACAGGGTGAGATTGCCTTTTTAACGGGGCATTCAGGCGCAGGTAAAACCACGCTGTTGAAATTGATTGCCGTGATGGAACGCTGCACACGCGGCGAGATATTTTTGGACGGTGACTGTTTAAGTCACGTTAAAGAACGACACCTGCCCTATTTACGGCGCAAAATGGGCTTTATTTATCAGGATTACAAACTGCTGACCGATAGAACGGTATTTGATAACGTCGCCCTGCCCTTGGCGATTGCAGGCTTCGGGCATCTGGAAATTAAACGCCGTGTACGGGCTTCACTGGATAAAGTGGGCTTGTCAGGCAAAGAAAAAAAATTCCCGCAAGCCTTGTCAGGCGGTGAACAACAGCGGGTGGGCATTGCCAGAGCCGTAGTCAATAAGCCGCCGCTGATTATCGCCGATGAACCTACGGGTAATTTAGACCCCGAATTATCAGCAGAAATTATGCTATTATTTGAACAGTTTCAACAAGTTGGCGTAACCGTATTGATTGCCTCGCATGACATTTCCCTGATTAGCCGTATGAACCACCGTGTATTAAAACTGGATCATGGTCAGTTGGTCTTATGAAACCTGTCAAAAGAAAACCCGTTCGCCCCGTTAAAAAGCCTGTTAAACATGACACGCGGCAAACCAGAACGGCGGGCGGTAATTTTGTCGATAAATTACACGCCTACCGCGATCATCATGCCCATGCGTTATTTTCCAGCTTGGGGCGTTTGGTTGCCACGCCGTTTACCTCCATTATGACCATTGCCGTATTAGCTATCTCAATGGCATTGGCAAGCGGTTTTTATATTATGGTCATCAATGTCCAACAATTAACCGCCAATTTAGAATCCAGTAATCAAATCTCCTTATTTCTTCATGATGAGGTTGCCAATGACAGCGCGGCGCAATTAGCAAACAACATTCGACAAAATCCTAATGTACAAAGCGTTAAAATCATCAGCAAGGAACAGGCATTAGCAGAGTTTAAAACCTACAGCGGTTTTGGCGCGGCAATTGATGTGCTGGATAACAACCCCTTGCCGATTGTGCTGCAAGTCTTACCTAAAAACAGCCTGCAAGATAAACAAGAGCTGGAACGATTGTTTAAAACCGTTGAAGAATTCAAGGAAGTCGATTACGCGCAAGTGGATATGCAGTGGGTGGAACGCTTGCAGTCTATCGTGGAAGTCGCACGCTGCGGCACTGCGCTATTCAGCTTCATGATAGGCATCGGTGTATTGTTTATTATCGGCAACACCATTCGACTGGAGCTGCATAATCGCCGTGATGAAGTGATGATTTCCAAATTAGTAGGCGCGACTAACAGCTTTATTCGCCGCCCGTTTTTATACACAGGCTTCTGGATTGGTTTTATTTCAGGCATATCCGCGTGGTTTATTAATGCCATCCTGATGCTTATCCTAAGACAACCTGTGGAAAAACTGTCAGGGCTGTATGAAGGCGATTTACATCTGGTGTTTTTAAGTTTCACCGAAACGGTAGAATTACTGGCTATTGCTTCTTTCTTAGGCATATTCAGTTCATGGGCAGTGTTAATTGTTCAACTGCGCCACACCCGACCAGAATAACTAATGACTGCCCGTTATTAAAACTCCCGTCACAGATTCCCCCTCCCCCTATCGAAAATTATTAGCACTTTATTTGTGAGAGTGCTAATATCTAAAATACGTTTTTTCCAGAGGAAGTACACCATGAGTAACGCATTGACTTTACCTATTAATTTATCGGTCGGAACATTTGATGCCTATTTAAATCTGGTTCGGCAAATGCCCAGACTATCAGCTGAACAAGAGCGCGAACTCACTATTCAATACCGAGATAACGGCGACCTCGAAGCCGCGCGTGAATTGGTGATGACTAACTTGCGCTTTGTGGTTCATGTCGCTCGCGGCTACAGCGGCTATGGCTTGTCCATGCCCGATATTATTCAAGAAGGCAACGTCGGCTTAATGAAAGCCGTTAAACGTTTTGATCCCGATATGGGCGTGCGTTTAGTCTCGTTTGCCGTGCATTGGATTAAAGCCGAAATTCACGAATATGTGATTAAAAACTGGGGCATAGTGAAAGTTGCCACCACCAAAGCGCAACGTAAATTATTTTTTAATCTGCGTAAATCCAAGCAGAACATAGGCTGGTTATCCAATGCCGAAGCCATGGCAATGGCTGAGGATTTGAATGTGGATTTAAGCGATATTTATGAAATGGAAATGCGTTTAGGCGGTCGGGATATGTCTTTTGATATGCCGATGGATGAATCAGCAGACGAGAGTTTTTCAGCACCCGCGACTTATCTTCAACAACACGGCGCAGATCCCGCTGAATTGTTTGAAAATGCCGATTGGGAAGGACATGAACAGGACTTATTAGCCAAAGCCTTGTCGTGTTTAGACGAGCGTAGTTTAGATATTCTCACCAGTCGCTGGTTAGCCGAGAAAAAAGCCACCCTGCATGAATTAGCAGAACGCTACAACGTGTCTGCGGAGCGCATCAGACAGCTGGAACAAAACGCGATGAAAAAAATCCGTGCCAGTGTGATACTGGAAGCCTGATAAGTTTTTATATTCCCGCATAAAAATAAAAACGCCCCGTTAAGGGGCGTTTTTCGTTCTATTTTTTCGTGCTTTTCGTGTCTTTCGTGGACAAAAGATTTTATGTCGAACTCAGCTTACAAATAATTCACTTTAGGCTTGCCGTCAGCGGCGACTAATTCACCCAGACTGAATACCGTTTCGCCTAACGCAGTCAACGCATCCAGTGTCGCCTGCTCATCTTCGGCAGCCACACACACGATCATGCCCACGCCACAGTTAAACGTCGTCAGCATATCCGCTAAAGCGACATTGCCCTGTTGTTGCAACCACTGAAACACCGCAGGAAATGCCCACGCGCTTAAGTTAATGTTCGCATCTATGCCTTCGGGTAATACGCGCGGCAGGTTTTCCGTTAAGCCGCCGCCTGTGATATGTGCCAAGGCGTGAACATCAACTTGTTCCAGCAATGCTAACAACGATTTAACGTAAATTTTGGTCGGAGCTAATAACGCCTCGCCTAAGGTGGTATCACCAAATGCCTGATCCAGTGACGCATTGCTATGCGCAATAATTTTGCGTATTAACGAGTAACCATTAGAATGCGCACCCGAAGAAGCCATGCCGATTAATTTATCGCCGACTTGCACTTTACTACCGTCCAGCACTTTGCTTTTTTCGACGATACCGACACAAAAACCTGCCAAATCGTATTCACCATCGGCGTACATTCCTGGCATTTCCGCAGTTTCGCCGCCGACCAACGCCGCACCTGCTAATGAACAACCCGCGCCGATGCCTTCAATCACAGCGGCGGCGGTATCGACATCCAGTTTACCTGTGGCAAAATAATCCAGAAAAAATAACGGCTCTGCGCCCTGCACGATAATATCGTTGACGCACATAGCGACTAAATCAATACCGACCGTATTGTGTTTATTTAAATCAATCGCCAGTTTTAATTTTGTGCCAACACCGTCCGTGCCTGACACTAAAATGGGGTGTTTATAGCGGTCTAAAGGCAATTCAAACATCGAACCAAAACCGCCTAATCCTGCCATTACGCCTGCGGTGCGGGTTGCTGCGGCAATCGGCTTAATGCGTTCCACCAACTCATTCCCAGCGGCAATATCCACGCCCGCACTTTTATAATTCAAACTCTCTGCCATTTCGCACTCACTAAAATAATTACAATGGGGATATTGTACAAGACCTGCTCGGTTTTGTGGCTATCATGACTCACACCACGTCATGAATCAGTTGAATTTAATGTAAAAAATAATTAAAGTGGCGTGTAGTCATAAACAAATACCTTTTAATAATTAAGAACATAAGTTCTGCACGAGGAATAATAATGAAACTGACAAAATCCGTATTGCTGACCGCACTCCTGTTAATGAATGGCACGGCTTTCGCCTACAGCCCCGAAGAACTGGCAAAAGAATGTCATAAACCCAAGTTTACTGACTTTACGCTGTCGGAATATAAAATGCCTGAACAGCATCAAGTCGCACCCGAAGCGGAATTTAGTTTTAAAGTCCCCGCGTGGACGAATAAAGACACTATTAAATTGACGGTCAAAAACCAAGCCATTCCCTTCAAGGTCGAGAGCAACAGCAGTTTTCATAAAGTAACATCAAAAATACCCGCCGAATTTACAGGCAAGTTTTTTAGACTGAATGCCAGTGCTAAAGTCATTGATGGCGTGTGTCACGAAGAAACAGGCTGGTTATTGAAAGTAGAGGATAAAGCACCCGCAGAAGCCGCGCCTGTTGCTGTTGAAACTGCGCCTGCACCTGCCCCAGCTATCACCGAAACCGCGCCAGCCATCGCACCAGCTACATCTGCCGAAGCAAATCCTGCACCCGCCCCTACTGAAGCCAGTCCCGCACCTGCCAAGTAAGGATTATTCAGCCACACACAGTATTTCCCCCTATGCCTGTCATTTTTAGTAGCGGATTTAGCGCGGCTGATTTATAAGGATTTACGAGTGTAACAACTGATTAGTTACTATAGAAAACACAACAAGTCGAATTACGCATCAGCGTAATCCGACTTTTGTTTTTCTAGTGGCGGTTTGTTGATTGCAGAAGTACGCCGCAACAAGTGGCTGATAACCATGTTTCTCATGCTGGGCGGTATTTGAAGCGGTTTTTTGAATGATCTGCAGGTTTCTACATTCTGGTGTAAGAAAAACTATAAAAAATTCATCTATTTCCCCCTGAATAGATATTTTCTATACCCATTTTATACCCTTTAATACCCCATTCTAAGTAGTTGTATTTATCATTTTTCTGGAAGAGAATAACAGCGTACCGACAATAGAGCTAACCGCCAATAAAATGATTGTGAAATAATAGGCGAACCAGTGGCGACACGAATGACAACATGGCATACTCAAAAGATTTCCGACAAAAAGTGTTATCAATAAGAGAAGAGCGAGGACTCAGTTTATTAGAAACG
>JAURYI010000023.1 GCA_030654015.1 Methylococcales bacterium
ATGTGGGAGTGGCTTTAGCCACGAAATCGTGGCTAAAGCCACTCCCACACCATAAGACTTTCACAATGTCCACTACTCCTACCATTGCTTTGGCGGCTTGACCCATGTCCCGCTGACGATAACTTTCGTAACTCTCGTTCGGGCATTGTCATAAATACATTGAGCCGCGTGTTTCGATTGCAGACGCACACAGCCATGAGAAGCGGGATATTTAGGGACATAAGGGAAATAATGCAAGGCGATACCGCGACTCCTGACAAACCAGGTAACCAGAACTGCGCGTGCATCTATGTTGAGTCGCGCCGCAAAGCCGCTGACGATAAAGCTGCCTTTAGGCGTGCATTTCGAGCCTGATTTTCGGCTGGTCGCCACGTCATTACAGTTCAGCCCTTTTAATCCAGCACCCGCAGAGCTTCTGAACGGCCCCGTTTCTCCCTGTGCCGCCTGAGGCCCCTCCCATATTAAAGTCACCCAGTGATCCGGGTTGTCCAGACTGACGTGTATCTCACTGATATAAGTGTTGGGATAGTTGCTGTTGCGCAATGGATGTGTGTTCTTTGGCATGATAGTTCACCCTAGAATATAAGAACGGGGAAAAGCTATAGTATTTTATTATGGCAGTGATTACAAATACTCATGAACTTAAGATAACAGCATGAGTCATATCAATAAAATTATTATTATACACTGGCTCAATCCAGTCGATTCGCACAATACTCCGCACAAAAAACCTACCAAAAAGTCAATAACCCGATCAGGAGTACACGATGATGAAAAGCTATTTTTCACTGTTACTGTCGCTAATTTTCTTATTCGGAAATCAAAGTCTGTTTGCGCAGGATAACATTATGCAAGCAGGCAGTTCAGTTCATGGTATTCGTGATTACCGAGAAGTGATGCCGAAAGCTCTTTATCGCGGCGGCGCAAATAACGGACGCGCCCCGTTAAAACATGAGCAACTCGACGCACTGTGTGAAGAAGGTATGGGGACGGCGGTTTATCTGTATAACACTGGGTTTACAGGAGCTTCTACCACGCATTGTGCCAAGGGCTCACTTGAATATCTCTATAAAGGCTGGGAAGGTTCAGGACGCGCCGCCGTGCATCAGATGATTTACAACACTATCAAAAATAACGGCAAACCCGTGTTCGTCCATTGCTGGTATGGAATTCATGCGACTGGAGCGATTGCCGCTACTGCACTGATTCAGTTTTGTAATATCTCCCCGCAAAAAGCAGTCGAATACTGGAAAGTCGGTATTGCCAAAAAAGTGCAGTATCCGAAAGTTATTCAAAGCATCATGAGTTTTAAACCCAATCCGAAGTTGCAATTAAGTAATGAAGAGCGGGAGCGTTATTGCCCTAAATTTTAGCGCGTAACAACCCTGTCTCCTTGCTGAAATCGGCAGGAGTTTTAAACTTAATTAGTTTAGGTGGCTTTTATGAAAATCATATTACTCCTGTCGTTGCTTGTGCTGACCGAGTTTAGCTACGCAGGCTCGTTTCAAGGCACGGCAAAAAGCTATGATAAAGAACAATGTGTAGTGCTTAACCGCTTTGCTGACAAGTCAGGCGTGAACTACCATTCGGGGGATGCTAAAAAAGAGACGGTATTGTGTGATATTGATTTTAAAAATAGCGGTATCGGGTTATGCCCCAAAACATGGAGTACCAGTCCGGGTACGGTTATTTATGATATTAAAGCGTCAAAATACAATGGCAATCCTGCTACTTTCGAATCCGAATATTATCCGAAACAAATACCATTAAAAGGCACAGTGGCGGGCGTTGATAAAATTGCCGTTTTTAAACAATCGGTGAACGGACAATTCAATCAAAGCACCAGCGCGACCTTCTCCCAAGCATCACTGCTTTATTATCACTTTTCCAGATATTTAAACATGACGGTGGATATTCCTGTCGCCGTTGTCAGAACGATGGATGCCAAAACACATCTGCAACGTGTTGCCAGTAAAGGCTCTAAAATTGCACGGGGGCGGATGAATTTAGCAGGTTGGAATGTGGTTAAATCGGCGGAAGAAAATCCGTCTGGCTATCGTCCTGTCAATGAATTTTACTATGGCGAAGTTACCGATGGCTTGCTTTACGGTGCGATGCTGAAAGGACGCGGACAGCGATATGGTGCTGAATTTAATGGCAATATCTCAGGTAAAGGCTACTCTGAACAGTATATATATTTGCAAAAAACGCCTGCTTTTTACGCGCTGATGTCGCCCAAACCCTTCGCCGATGCAATGACTGTCGGCATTAGTTCCAGCAAAAAAGATTCCGTCGTGGCAAAAACCTTGCAAGCGACAGTTTCGGCAGAACAAATGATGTTCTGGATGCAGGAAATGTCTGAAATTGCCATTATTGACTATCTTTTTAATCAGCAGGATAGACCGGGAAATATAGATTATGTCTGGGAGTGGTACTACCTGAATGATAAAAGTGAAGTAAAGTCCAAACGGGATGATTCAGAAGTCAGTCGCCTCAAAATAGCATCCATAGCTGTGCCTGAAGACATCAAAAAAAGCTCCCGATATGTTTTAATTCAAAAAACCCAGCTCAACGATAACGATGCGGCGGGCAGAAAATACACCAACTTCACTAAAAAAGCGGGGCTATTGGAAAAAATCCGCCATATAAACGCCAAGACATACAGACAATTGATTCACTTAGCGAACGATTTTCAGGCAAAAGGCGAGTTGTATAACTATCTGCGGGATATATTTTATCTTTCAAGCACTTATACCGACATGATTGCCCAAAATTCCATTCAAGCCGCGCAAATTCTAAAAGCGACCTGTAAAAGCGGGACAATGAAGTTTGATCTGGATGCGGAAGGTTATGTACTTACCCAGAAAGCAGTTGCATTGCCGATTGATTGTGACAACCCGTAAGTCTATATTCGGAGTCAGTATTATGAAAACATCCGTTATTTTACTGTTAACTATTGCGTCATTCACTGTGGATTTTGCCCACGCCACCTTAACGCCTCATCTGCAACGCGGTGAAAAAATAGTAGATCATCCCGTAGCAGGTCGCAATGCCGAAGTCTGCGTCATTCCCAAGCATTTTGCCGATGCGCACTATACCGACAAAGATATTAACGCAGAAGAAGAACTCTGCACTATCGAAGCCAATACCAACGCGGCGGTGTGCCCGAAATTAAACAGTACCAATCCGGGATTGGACTTTTATTCCATCCCGTCAGGCATGACGGCGAAACAGGTCGCGGACGCAAACTGCAAAACTAGCGATGCTAAAAAAATCGCCAAATACAAACTCAGTACCAGT
Source organism: Methylococcales bacterium (assembly GCA_030654015.1). Lineage (GTDB taxonomy): Bacteria > Pseudomonadota > Gammaproteobacteria > Methylococcales > Methylomonadaceae > UBA4132. The sequence goes on from JAURYI010000023.1 coordinate 3,301, forward strand.
TGCAGTTACTCGCCTGCCATCCTTGGTTATTACCATGTATCGAGAATTCTGGGCAAAATAGCCAACGTACCGCCCTCGGTATTACGCACCTTTGATTTACAAAATCACCTTGCGCTGGGTCGTAAAGCCTTAGCCAAAACAGCATCCGATACGCTGATTCATAAAACGTGGGCAAGCCTGATGACACAGTTGAAAGCGGGGTCAAAAAGCAGTAGACGCGATTTACTGTTCACCGACGACTTTACCCAATCCTATGGCGCACTCAGCGTGAATCCCAAAAACGAGGCATTTTATAAAGAGTTTTTTAATGGCGGTACGGGTAGCGAGGGACGCGCGAAAAGTTTCCGCGATAACAATCCCATCGTGAAACTGCTGGCACGCAATGACAGCATCAGCAATCTCGTCGGTAGAAATTTTACCGCCGAGAATGTCCAAAAAATGGTGCAGCTTAAAGATGCGTCTGAGTTAATTGTGCTGGACACGCTGATGAACCAGCAAGACCGCTACGGAAATATTCATTATTTTGATACTTTCTACTATCTCGACGCTAAAGAATTGAACCCAGACGGCAGTGCCAAACTTAAATCCAATAAACATCTCACACCACAGGAAGTCACGCAACTGGGAGCAGTTCAGGTAAAAGAGATGATATTGAAAGACAATGACTGTGGCGTTACTAAACAGAATGTTGCCAAGCAAGTGGGTCTGGCAGACCGTATTGCGCATATTGATCCAGACACTTATTATCGTCTGCTCAAATTTGATGCAGTGGCGGATTCAGAGGCAAGCAAACAATTTTTCGTTCAGGGGCTGTATTTCACGGCGAACGATTTTGCCGGTGTGCGAAAAAATCTAAAAGAACTTGCGACTAAACTGCATCAAGCCTGCTCAACAGGGCGTTTGAAACTTGATCTGGATTTACAAACACATTTCTCAAAACAGGAATTGAAAGCCCAACGTTGTGAACCCTGAGCTTAATACAGATATAAAAAAGCCCAACTATGTTGGGCTTTATTTATATTAATAAGTGACTGTCAAACCGACATTATACGAACGACCATAACCTGGTACGGGAACGATTGGATTTGCAGAAGCGGTTTCACCCATATAAACACCGCCTAAAGGCAATGAGTAGTTTTTATCAGTCACGTTTTCTATCGCAGCATCAATGCGCAAATATTTCCAATCATAGTGAGTGCGTAAATTGAGTAGTGCATAACCTGCGGTTTCAGGTTCGCGACGAATCGCCTGCACGGTCTTTTTAGGAGCAACCAATTGTGTTTCGATAGTTGCACCCCAGCCACCCCATTTATAATCCAGATCCAAGGTAGAATTCAGCGGCATTTGTTGATACAGGTTATCATTAGAAGTCAGGTTTTGTCCGCGTACATAACTTAAAATGCCTCTGGTAGACAGGCTGCCGTAGTGGTCAGTTGACAATAACATCTTGCTGCCTGACGCATTCACACCCACTAACTGTGCGTTATAGTTACCCAGTTGTAATAATCTGAAACCGCCGCCGCCGTGTGTGGTGGTATTACCCGCTGCCGTGTTATTACAGCTCACACCATTGGCGGGTTTACAAAAGCCCGCATCAATATAGTTATCTACATAAGTATAAAACGGCGTAATTTTAACATCCCAGTTTTCCTGTTCAGCATCATGCCAATTGGCAGTACCGCTCACGGTGTAAGCCACTTCGGGATTCAGGTTATTGTTACCCACATAGCCATTACCATCGCCATACCAGTTATTCATCAGCATCGACATCGGCATAGTATTTGCGCCCATCACCGTTCCTCTCGACCACGCAAAGCGTTCATACAAACTAGGCGCACGGGTTTTTCTGGCAAAACCTAATTCATATTGCTGGGTATCAGTCGGCGTATAACGTGCTAAGGCGGTGACATCAACAATCGCATCCGTACGTTGTTTATCTTGATTATTAACCAGCGCGGCTTCGCGTGTTACCACGCCATAATCTTTGACATCGCCTGCATTCATTTCCACCAGACCAGCGCGTACACCGAATTGTGTCAGCCATTTACTGTTCCAGTTACTTTCCACTTCAGCAAAAAAATCCAGTCTATCGCGCTGTCCATTATTGATATTCACAAAAGGACTTGGGCCGTGCATCATTGTCATGGGTCTATTGCCAATTGGCTGCCACCAATCATCCAAACGATAACGCTGATATTCACTGCCTAGTGTTACTTGGTGTTTATCCGTCACGTCGATAATGCCTTTAACTGATAATCCCTGATTGGTGCTATAGGTATTCATCGGCATATTACGGCGTGTAGCTGTTCTATCAGCTTTATCAGGCAGGAAGTTCATGTAATGCTGAACATCTTCGTGATAGGCGCGGGTTTCCAAGCGTCCCCAATCAAATTTACTTTTCGTGCTGACATTGGCAAACCAACTGTCATCACCGCCTAAGTCCATCCGCACGTTTGGATAACCTTGATAAGGAATATTTTGCAAACCGACTTTGATAATCGCTTCATGATCGTCATTGCGCAACGCCAGCGACAATGATTGATTTTGTGATTTATAGGCAGACGAACTCACTACGTCATTGGCATTGGCTCTGTTTTTGGTGGTGAAATCGCCGCCCGCTTTGTAATTGCCCGCTTCAATAATAGAGCCTGTATAGGTCAACGAGGCATTTTTGTTTGCCAAGGTAGTTGAAATATTACCGCCCCACGCATTGCTATTGCTGCGATAAAACGCTGAGCCTTGACCCATGACTAAATATTTTTTGTCATTTTCAGCATATTGCGGATCAGCCGACTGTACGCGGATAGTCCCTGCGATACTGTCGCCGCCCATACTGACGGGTGTAATACCCGCCATGACTTGCGCACTCAATACGCTGGAAGGCGCAACATAAGAGAGCGGAGGATTCATGTGATTGCCGCACGCCGAAATTAAATTCATGCCGTCTATTTGCACGCGAATACGGTCATCTGCCATGCCATTAATAATGGGACGACTGGAAATACCACCGCCACCGGAAAAACTGACACCAGGGGTATGATCGAACATTTGGGCGGTATCACTGGTAGATGTTCTGGAACGTATTATTTTTGATGGTTTGAGAAAAGATTCAAACGCTTGATTGGGTTTATTCTCTGATTGCGCTCTGACTATCAGCGTGTCCAACGTCACTGAATTATCGGCTTTTTTGGTATTATCAACGGGTTTAGCAGGTTCTGCGTTGGCGAGTCCCGTACTAAGAGCCATGCCGATAGCCAGTATCTGAGATTTAAGTTTCATCATCTTCTCCAAGAGATTAAGGAATAATTTAATTCGTTAATTATAGAGAAGGCGCATTAATTCATGAACATTATTATTTACTTATTAAGTAATGAATAAAAATAAGAGCAATTAATATGCCATATTATAATACATTGAATATAAAGAAATATTACTGTCGTTTTATTAGCCATTTAGTTTAAAGCAACAAAAATGCTTTATATGCAACAATCAGCCTATTTTAAATAACACAGTTTAATTAATTGATAGCAGGAAAAAAATTATTAACGGCGGCAGTTGTTGCCGATGAAGCAGATGGTTAAATACATCACTTTTGATGGAATGCGGGGGAGTGCGTTCAATTTGTTATTTTTATGACTGCCAGTTGTTTATGCGGTTGTAACAGGTTTAACCCATTACCGAATGGGTAGTTCAGAATACGCCTGTTTTCGCTCCAGCCCTACAAGGCTTGCTTAATTTGTGCAATCGCTTGTTGATTCAACTGCCCTGTGCGCTGATGTTGCTCACATAACGCGCCTCTGAAACCTAAATAATCGGCTTGATACGGTATGAGTGCGGCAATATCATCCAGTCTGAGCGAACCTGCAAGCCCACACAATAACGAATGACTTTTAGCCAGTGCGACAAACTGGGCTATGTCGGCGTGAGTCATGACTTGTGTGAGCGAACCTTTTTGTTTATCCATCGTGTCCAGCATCACACCCGCAAACCCCGCCTGTTGTAACGCGCTAATAATGGCAAAATCAGGTTGCGCATCGGCAAATAGTACCGCAATCAAGGCGGTTTTCGGCGTGAGTTCCGCTAATTTTCGCACCACCGCCAAGCTATCGCCGTCAGGGAAAAACCCGATTTTCACATAATCAACGCCTGTGTGTGCCATTGCTTTTACGGCATTAAACACAAGCTCAGGCTGCATCGGCAAATCGCCCACCGTGGCACTGACAGGACAACGCCCTGCAATCTCAGCAACAATCTGACGAACCAAATCGGTCTCTAATGCACCTAACGCGCCCCGTTCTGGCTGTTTTAAATCAATAATATCGACCTGTGTATTAAACACCAGCACCGCTTCGGCAATACTATTCACACTGGCAAGCATACCCGTCATGCCTTAACCTCAGCTTTATAGGCTTCAACCACCGCCATCAACCAGCCCCATGCTTCGCGCTCTTTATCACCTGCGGTTTTTTCCAGCCCGATACGCAAATATTCGATTTCCGTTTCTATTTTTTCCAGCGGCAACATTTTCAAACGGCTGATTAAAATAGCTGCTTCCAGCACCGCATATTGCGCACGGTTAAACCCCGTAAACGGCGCGTGATTCACCGTGTGGACGGCTTTACAAAATAATTTCGGGCGCAGTTCATCGTCTTCAATACGCACCAATTCCACTTCGGTATGCGCCAAGGTACACGCCAATACCGCACCGTGTATTTTTTCCGTAGGCATTAACGCGAAGTCGCGCCGCCCTGTTAAACAACCTGCAAACACCCGCACATCATCACAATAATTCAGCACGGCGGTGTTGGTTTCCAGCAAATTATTCAGCGTAGTGGACGGGCGAAACGGCAGAATAAGTATGTCGTCGCCGTTGAGATGAATGCCCATCGGGGCAATATGCGTGACACCCGCGTTATTTTGGGTGCTAACAATCAATTCTTGAATCATGATTTTCTCGTTCTCACGCGCCGCGTTGCGAAATAGACCGCAGCGCGGTCACTATGAATTCCCACGCCGCGCGTGGGAACTAGGTAATGTAATATCATTTTTTTGCTAACGTCGTTCCAGCTGGTTTAAAAGCGTGTAAATCAACGGTAACTTCGGTGTTATCAACCGCACAACCCCACGTCAACGCTTGATCTTGGGTGAAACGTTTGCCCAATTGCCACGCAATTTGCGCACGACCTAATTCCACACCCAAATAAAACGCATGACCGCCATCCTGTTCAACGTGCAGATGCGGGTATAAATCAAACGGATCTGTCGCCGTGTGTAAGCCGTCGCGATTAAACACATGAACGCCTTCCGCGCTGGTTTGAATACGAAAACTGGGGTCTTTAATCTGCCCTGCCAGTTCTGCAATTTCCGCCTGCGAATAGGGAAATGGCGCGGTGTCATGCAATGCCATTAAATCGGGGTTGATGTGTTTCGGTAACGTGTCTTGTTGTTTGGCGGCATACATAATACGCCGCGCCACATCGGCTTCTTTAATCGCACGGCACGCGTGTTGACTGACTTCGGTGGCAAGAATCTGGTTAATATTAAGTTCAGAACAAATACCCAATAACAGCGCGTTCATGCCCACCGTATCGGCATGAGTCAGTTCGGTAATATTGCCGACACCGAGCATCATTTCCACGTCGGGATACTGTTTACGCACCGTGTGATAACGAACGATGGAATCGGTAAAACCAAAATGCAGCGGGTCTAAAATCGGGTCAACAATAAACGGGCGATTTTTTGCCTGCATGATGTTTATCGCCCTATCCAACGAGGCTAAATCTTCATGGGTTTCAGGGATTAAAATCGGCGTGGAAGCGACTTCATCGGCAACCCATAAGGTGGATTCATGCAGACTCAATAAATAATCCGCACCCGCTTTGCCGCCGCGCAGTAAATCCTTGGCATCCAATGAATCGACACTGACCATGTAGCCCTGCTGTTTCAGTGTCCGAATAATATTTTCCATTTCAGGAAAATCGGTGCTGGGCAAACAACCTATATCAATGACATCCGCGCCGTTGTTACGGTAATACGCGGCGCGGTTTAACACTTCATCAATACTGATGGTCGCCGCATCGGTAATTTCCGCAAAAATTTTCACGGCGTATTTGCTTAAATCAGCTTTATGCGCCTTTTTACCAAAATACTGCGGCAAATCTTTCAGCTCTTCAGGGCCGCGTTCCACAGGAATGCCGAGGTGTTCTGTCACTGCGTCTATATCACCACGACACCGACCCGGAATAATAATTCGATCCGCGCCAAAGGTATCACTCAGGCGGCGAATAATCATGTCCGTAGTCATCAACGCCGCGACTTTCAACCCCAATTGATGCACGGTATAAGTAAATTCAGGCTGCATTTTTTCTAAAATGCTGCGCAACTGTTTTTCTGCCAGCTTGCCTGTTAAAAATAGAATGTGTTCAGTCATTATTTTTCATAATGTATTTTTGATGTCACGATAGAAGTTTTCATGGCTTCCTAAGGCGAGTAAAGTCAAAGTGATAATGTGTTCTTCATAGCTATACGCCAACAGCGTCAACTGGTTATTCATACGGAATTTATAAACCCACAAAAAATCTAAATCGCCTTTTTTCTGTTGACCGATTGCAGGGTTATTCATGATTATTTTGATAGCTGTATCAAGTTCTGATTTTTGCTTGGGCGTAAGTTTTTTAACGCTTTGTTTAAACTGCCGTGTTTGGACAATCTGCATTTTAATCAAACAGATAAGGTTCAACTTCACCTGCTAACATTGCTTCTCTAGCGTTGAGAACCGTTTTAATAAACTCAAAACTTAAATCAGGGTTTTCTTCCGCACAATGCCCAATCCTTGCCCAATAGTTAATTTGTTCATCTACACTACGGTGGCAAATTTCAGCCTGTATATTAGCGGCTTCAGCTAATGGATCTGTAATAGTGACGGAAATCATAATGAACCTGCTTGATTAAGTAATTTAAGTCGCTGAGTGACCGTAACGATTAACTCATCCACACTATCAACCACCGTAGTATATTCAAATCCGCGCAATTTATCAGTCGCTTCTAAATCAATTTTACGCGGATAGACCATGACTTTTTTGCCTTTTGGCGCGGTGGTTTCTATTTCAGGCGCGACATCACAGGGATAGACAATACTGGGTACACGGCACTTGCCTGCTTGGGCATATAAATTGGTTACTAAAGAATCAGAAATACCTAACACGCACTTGGCGACTGTGTTGGAAGTCGTCGGAGCCATGACAAAGGTATGATAATAGCCTTTATAGAAATGCCCAACAGGCGGCGCGGATGCAGATTTATCACGATACACGGGCATCACGGCACGCACGTCGCTAAGATCAATACCGTACATTTTCAGCACTTCTTCCCCTGCCTGACTGAGATATAAATCCACGTCTTTCAAGGTCAGCAAAAATTCCAGACATTCTTCTATATAATGCCCTGAGCCAGTGATTGCCCAAGCTAATCGAGGTTTATTCATTACACGGTATCAAATTAAAATAGTCGGGCATTATAACCCGAATTCAAACCACAGAAGACACTCAGGAGTTCTATGATAGTCACACACGCCGACAAACCGCTGATTATGGGCATTTTAAATGTCACGCCCGACAGTTTTTCCGATGGCGGCAAATATGCGGATAAGGAATCGGCAGTACAACAAGTGCAACGGATGTTGTCAGAAGGCGTTGATATTATTGATATAGGCGGCGAATCCACGCGCCCTAACTCTGACCCTGTGCCTGCACTGGAACAAATTGCGCGGGTTGTGCCTGTGATTGAAGCGATTAGGCAGGAAAGCGCGGTGTTAATCAGCATAGATACGACCTCTAGTGAAGTGGCTCAAGCGGCTCTCGATGCAGGGGCGAATTTGATTAATGATGTGTCGGCGGGCTTGAATGATCCCGCGATTCTTACTTTAGCCGCTACACGGAATGTGCCGATTATTTTAATGCACAGTAAAGGCACACCCAAAACCATGCAGGATAATCCGCATTACGACAACGTGGTGCAAGAAGTTATCGACGCATTGCAACAGCGTGTTGCTGCCGCGTTAGCCGCTGGTGTGCAGCGCGACAATATTATTCTTGATGTAGGTATCGGGTTTGGCAAACGCAAACAGGATAATCTGGATTTGCTGGCGCAGTTGGCGGCGTTTGTCGCTCTCGGTTTTCCTGTGTTGCTCGGCACGAGTCGCAAGCGGTTTATGGGCAGTATTTGTGATGTCAGTGAACCTGCGGAATTAGTCACTGCCACAGCGGTCACAACGGCATTAGGCGTAATGGAGGGCGTGTCATTATTTCGGGTGCATGATGTCAAAGAAAACCGTCAGGCAGTGGATATAGCGTGGGCAATTAAACAAAGTCGAGGCGTTTAGCGTAAAATACCGCTTATTTTTCACCCCGATTTAACACACCATGATGATTGAACACATAAACGCCCTATTGCCACAAACGCAATGCGGACAATGCGGCTTTAACGGCTGCCGACCTTATGCGGAAGCGATAGCGGCAGGGCTTGCCGATATTAATCAATGCCCGCCCAGCGGCGATGAGGGCATTAATGAATTGGCGGCGTTATTAGGCGTTGCACCTAAACCGCTGAATCCAGATTTTGGTGAACATAAACCCAAAAGCGTGGCTTTTATTATTGAGCGCGATTGTATCGGTTGCGTTAAATGTCTAGCGGTGTGTCCGACCGATGCGATTTTAGGCGCAGCAAAACAAATGCACACGGTGATAGCCGCTGAATGTACCGGTTGTGAATTGTGTATCGCGCCCTGCCCTGTGGATTGTATTGTCATGCAGGTGTTGCCTAATCAGGACATTGCCAAAGCGGAAAAACTCGCTTTTGCCCAACACGCCAAACAACGCTATGAAGCGCGTTTAGCGCGTAAAGCACAAGAAGACCTAGCAAAAGCGGAACGTTTGAAAAAACAGAAAGCCGCGTTATTAAAAATGAAAACAGGTTCATGAATAATCAACAACGCCGCGCTATTTTTGACCGTCTGGCACTGGCGATACCTGAACCGACCACCGAGCTGAGCTACAGTAGCCCGTTTGAGTTGCTGATTGCAGTGGTGCTATCCGCACAGGCGACCGACAAAGGCGTAAATAAAGCGACCGCAAAATTATTTCCTGTTGCCAATACACCCGAAGCCATTCTTGCCTTGGGGGAAGACGGTTTAAAAGAATTTATTAAAACCATCGGCTTGTTTAACAGCAAAGCCAAACATATTATCAGCTTGTGTCAGCAACTCTTAACACGCCACGCAGGGCAAGTGCCGAATACGCGCACCGAGCTGGAAGCACTGGCAGGCGTAGGACGCAAAACCGCCAATGTGATACTTAATACCGCGTTCGGGCAACCGACTATTGCGGTTGATACGCATATTTTTCGCGTTGCCAATCGCACAGGGCTTGCCAAAGGTAAAAACGTGCTGGAAGTCGAACGCGGCTTAATGAAATGCGTGCCTAAACAGCATCAACAAGACGCACATCATTTGTTAATTCTACACGGGCGTTATACTTGTATCGCCCGAAAACCACGTTGTGAAAGCTGTGTCATTGCTGACTTGTGCGAGTTCAACAAAGCATTTTAAATGCAGCATTATAATAAACTTGGACAAATGCTGGACAAGCCCACATTTTTTTACAACAATACACGATATTCATCTTCTCTTAAGCAGGTGTTTGTTATGATATGAGCTATTCGATAGCTCTGCTGTATCGAAGTGTTTTCCAGCGTTCCTGACTGGAAATAATAACAATAAACTTTTTCACCATAACACAGGGTATTCAACATGAAAAAAATCAACAAAACCCCATTAGCTGCCGCTATGGGCGTTGCGGTTATCTCAACATTTTCTATCAACGTTGCCAATGCAGAAGTCAGCCCATTTGGCATGACTGAATTATCACAAGGTTATATGCAGGTTGCCGAAGCCGATAAAGCAGGCGAAATGAAATGCGGCGAAGGTATGAAAATGGAAAAACCTAAAGCCCCAGAAGGCGCGTGTGCTGGTAAAAAAACCGAAGCGAAACCCGCCGATGGCAAAGCCGCTGAAGCCGCCTGTGGCGCAGGCATGAAGCATGACAAAGAAGGCGCGTGCGGCGCGGGCATGAAAGCACCAGAAACTAAACCTGAAGCTAAATAATCCAGAATAAACCTAGGAGTCACCATGAAGAAAATAAATAAAACACCTTTTGCCGCTGCAATGGGCGTTGCTGTTATTTCAACATTTGCCGCAGGTTCAGCGAATGCAGAAGCCAGTCCATTTGGTATGACTGATCTGTCACAAGGCTATATGCAAGTTGCAGAAGCAGAAATGAAATGTGGCGCGAATATGAAAATGGACGCACCTAAAGACGCGGATGCCAAAGCCCCTACAGCCTCATGCGGCAATATGATGGAAGACGGCAAAATGAAACCAGGTATGGAAGCAGCCTGCGGCGCAATGATGAAAGGCAAAGAAGGTGCGTGCGGCATGATGCAACCCGGCGAAACCATGAAAGGCAAAGAAGGCGCGTGTGGCGAAGGTGCAAAAACCGATGCAGCCGCTAAAGCCCCTGAAGCCTCATGCGGCAACATGATGGAAGGCGGAAAAATGAAACCGGGCATGGAATCTATGTGCGGCGCAATGATGAAAGGTAAAGAAGGCGCGTGCGGCATGATGGCAGACGGTGAAGCCATGAAAAGCAAAGAAGGTTCATGTGGCGCGGCAATGAAAACCCCAGAAGATAAAGCCAAAAAGTCAGCGACCACCTCAGTAGGCACTAAAGTAATCCCCTACGTTCCAGCTGCCAAGTAAGCGTTTTGTATGGTAGGTTGGGGTGAGCTTGCGAACCCCAACACTTAAACTCAACCCCTTATTTTGTTGGGGTTCGTGCCTCACCCCAACCTACTGACTCTTTTATAATATTCCATAGGTGTTCACATGGACACAACCCAACATCTTGTACACGGCGCAGGTCTTGGCTTACGACGCACCTTGCTCTCTGAAATTGTCGCCAATCCACCCAGCAGCGTTGATTTTTACGAAGTCGCCCCTGAAAACTGGATGACCATCGGCGGCAAATACGGCAAACAGTTTCGCGCCATGACTGAACAATTTGATTTTGTCTGTCACGGTTTATCGTTATCCATCGGTAGCACTGATCCGCTAGATGAACAATTCGTGCGTGATTTAAAAGGCTTCATGCGCGAACACGGCATTAAATTTTACAGCGAACATTTAAGCTATTGCAGTAAAGACGGGCATTTGTACGACCTCATGCCGATACCATTTACCCAAGAAGCGGTGCATCACGTCGCCGCGCGGATTCGTCGCGTCCAAGACATACTGGAACACAAAATCGCCATCGAAAACGTCTCCTACTACGCCACACCCAGTCAGGAAATGACCGAGATTGATTTTTTCAATGCCGTGGTAGCAGAAGCTGATTGCGATGTGTTACTCGACATCAATAACATTTATGTCAACAGCGTTAATCACCGCTACGATGCCGAAGCGTTTTTAAAAGCCATGCCCGCGCACCGTGTCGCCTACGCGCACATTGCAGGACATTATGTCGAAGCGGAAGATTTTTTAGTCGATACCCACGGCGCGGATATTATCGACCCTGTGTGGAAATTATTAGCCAAAGCCTACGAGTTATACGGCGTATTCCCCACCTTGTTGGAACGTGATTTTAACCTGCCCGCCTTATCGGAACTGGTTAAAGAAGTACAAACTATCAGCCAAATTCAACACGCGTGGGAACAACAGCATGAAAAACAGTCTGCCTGATTTTGACCAGAAACAACGCGAATTTGCCGCCTACATCCGCAATCCTGAACACAATCCCGTGCCTGAGGGCATACAGGAACAGCGTATGGCGATGTATCGCGAACTGTTTTTCAACAATATCAACGGCTTTCTCGCGGGCAATTTTCCCGTATTACGCGCACTGCTTAATGATGAACAATGGTTTGCACTGGCACAGGATTTTTTTGCACATCACCGTAGTGAATCGCCGCATTTTTCTGAAATACCCGAAGAATTTTTATATTTTTTAGAACACGAACGCGATAACGCCGATGATTTCCCCTTCATGCTGGAGCTGGCACATTATGAATGGGTGGAAATGGCGTTAGCTATTTCCAAAGAAGAACTGGTCATTAACCATTCAGAACTAACGCTGGAAAGCCGCATCCAATTATCGCCATTAGCGTGGTCACTCGCCTATCAATACCCCGTCCATAAAATATCACCTGATTTTTTACCGACCGCCCCACCCGAACAACCCGCTTGCCTGATTGTCTACCGTGGCACAGATGACGAAGTGCATTTCATCGAAATCACGCCGATAACCTACCGCTTATTAGCGACGATTGAAGCACACGAAAGCATGATAGTTAGGGATTGTTTACAAAAACTGATTCAGGAAACTCAACATCCAAACCCTGAATTAATGATGACAGCGGGCTTGCAAATACTGACAGAATTGGCGGAGAAAATGATTGTTGTGGTGCTGTAAGGCAAGAGCTAGGAACTCAACATTGACACATAGCTGTAACGCCTTGCATTCAGCTTGAATTTCTTTGATTTTGCGTATCAAAATCGTTATTCAATGGGCGTAATTTTCTGGGGCTTGGATAGTGTTTCAAAGAAATCAAACAACTCATGCAATTGGGTACTGGGGTTCATTTCCCCGCTTGCGATAGCTTCGGCAAGCACTTTAGGAGCTATGCGCCGTGCGTCGGTAAATCCATTATTCAGCATTAAGTCAAAAAGACCTTGAACATTACCTTTAGTGTAATTTTGTAAGCAGGCATGAGTACAAAGGTCTTTGATAACTAACTCAGCGGCTGAATACTTGCCTGCTTTTGTGTAAGGCTTTCTACAGTGACCAAAATGCAGTAACAGCCAAAATTCAAAGCAGGGATAAGAAACGATAATTTTAACTTTGTTTGCGGTGCTAGCTAAATTTAACGCCTCGTCAAAATTGGGGTGTGTATCTCGGTCTATCACACAAAAAACGTTATCAAAATTTTTTTGACGACTGATAGCGGCTTCAACTATACCCTTGGGGTCGGTTTTTCCACAATGGATAATTTCTACCTGTACTTTGACACGAAAATATTGGCTTGAATCTTCTAAATAGCGTTTGCCCGATTTTGTATCTTCGCAAATGACCAATACGGTTGGTTGCTGTTTTAAGCTCGGTTTTTTTCGGTCAAAACGCCCCATGTTCAGCCCCTGCGTACAAATGGTAAGCCTCGATAACGCCCTTCGTAATAACGCTTTTCTAAATCCTCGCTTTCTCGCCCTTCAAAATCATGAATAGAGCGTAATTGCGTTGCACCGTTAGCATCACGTTCAGTCAGCCAAAATTGATCGCGACGTAATAATTTAGCATCCATCAAGTGGGTGTCGTGAGTGGTGAAGATAAGCTGGTTGGGTGAGTCAGATTTAATATGCTTTGCTACCAAGGAAACAACAATTTCAGGGTGTAGGCTACTGTCTAGTTCATCGACTACCAAAGCCCTATCTTCGATAAGCCCGCTAGTATGAACATCCCAAGGCAGCCAAAATCCGATTAGATTTTTAGTCCCTTCTGATTCTTCGTGGAAATCAAACTCTGCTTCTCCCAATGCCGTTTTATGCGTCAATACGGTTCTGGTATTCGATTCTTTTTTGTCTACGCGAATATTTGTAACAGGCACATCTAATTCTTGTAGAAATTCTGAAATTTTCTCAGCTAAGGAAGAATGCTTTTCTGCAAGAAGTTGACTGTTGCTTGCCCATACATCCATATGTCCAGAAACAACTAAAAATCCAGATTGTAACCACTTAAATGGTTGCCTCAATTGATTTAAGTCTTCACTACTATTTGCCACAGCTTGAGCAATAAACAGCATTTGTGCGCTAGTGGATTTTCTCCATAGTTCATGTAAATCTGTGCCGCCTTCCAATTGCTGACCAAAAGTATATTCATCACCAGAAGCCAAATGCCGCCGTTCGTATAACAGTGTTTCTTTTCCCTTTGGATAGGCAACTAAACGTTCATGAACAATACGTTGCTGAGTTAACGCCAGTTCAAACTCGTAGCGTTGTTCTGCATAAATAAAATGCAGTTCAATACGAGTGGGTTGGTCGGCTAACTCTGAATCAAAACGAAATGGCGCAACAGGAAGTAAGGTAGTTTGTGCGCTGGGTTGGCGTTCAGCAATAGTTTTAACAATCTCAAACGCTTTGATTAAGTTACTCTTGCCTGATGCGTTTGGGCCATAAATAGCGGCAACTTTAAGTAAGTCGGGGAGTTTTTCGCCTTTAACAACAGGCTTGAAGACATTATCGCCCTTTCTTAATCGTGGTGCGGCAACCATTGAAAAGGTTTGTTTTTCACGGAAAGAACGATAATTGCTGATAGAGAATTCGATTAACATACAGAAATCTCGCAGTTATATGAGTTATTTTGCTAATTAATATAGCTTATTTTCGTATTAGCTGCATTTTTTCTGCATTACAGTACAGTAAAAATTATTCGGTGACGCTCTCCAATGCTTCGCGCTGTTTTTCCAATAACTGTTTAATGCCTGAGGTGGCTAGTTCGAGCATGGCATCTAGTTCGTCTTTTCTGAATGCGTGACCTTCGGCTGTGCCTTGTATTTCAATGAAGGCGGCGGCATCGTTCATGACGACGTTCATGTCGGTTTCGGCTTGGCTGTCTTCGGCGTAATCTAAATCTAACACAGGAATACCGTCATAAATGCCGACCGAGACGGAGGCGATTTGTCCGTGCAGCGGACTGGTTTTGATTTGTTTGCGTTTAATCATTTTTTCAATCGCCAATGAAAGAGCGACAAAACCGCCTGTGATAGCGGCGGTGCGGGTGCCGCCGTCGGCTTGTAATACGTCGCAGTCGATGGTGATGGTGTGTTCGCCTAGGGCTTTTAAATCGACGGCGGCGCGTAAGGAGCGACCGATTAAACGTTGAATTTCCAGCGTGCGTCCGCCTTGTTTGCCGTGGCTGGCTTCGCGGTTCATACGGCTGTGGGTGGAGCGCGGTAACATTCCGTATTCGGCAGTAATCCAGCCTTCACCTTTGCCTTTTAAAAATCGCGGTACGGATCTGTCTACACTGGCGGTGCAGAGGACGCGCGTGTCGCCAAATTCAACTAACACTGAGCCTTCTGCGTGTTTGGTAAAATTGCAGGTAAATTTTATGTCTCTTAGTTGTTCGGGGGTGCGTCCGCTAGGTCTCATGAATATTCCGCTAAAATGAAAAACTGAGCAGTATACCTGAACTGCACCTTATCAGCTTTTCAATATTTTATAGAGCGTCGGTGGTAAATATCGGGTTACGCTACCGCTAAACTAAGCGACTAAACTATAATGGTTTGCGTGTTGTTCGTTAAAATTGACGTTCATACCGATTGCTTTACAACTTGTCAGGGGAAAGAAATGATAAAAAGTATGACCGCTTATGCCTGTAATGAGGCAGAAATAAGTAACTTAACCATCAATTGTGAACTGCGTTCTGTGAATCATCGGTATAGCGATGTGAGTTTGAAGTTGCCTGATAATTTGCGTTTTATGGAAACCGAATTGCGGGCGTTATTGAGTTCGCAGATTAAGCGCGGCAAAATTGAATGTATTATTAATTATAAAAAACAAGCCAAAAACGGGCAGGGTTTTGTCATCAATCATGACGCACTGACTAATTTATTGGATGCGACGGAACAGGTTGAAGTTCACATTATGTCCACGCAGCCGTTTTCAGCGTTGGATGTGTTGGCTTTTCCCGGGATTTTGCAAGAGCCAAGCACTGACAAAAACGAGCTTCACGAGGGCGTAACGCATCTGGTCAAACAAACGCTTGCCCATCTGTTGGTTGCGCGTGCTAGAGAGGGTGCGCAATTGAAAACGCTGATTGAAGAGCGGTGCGCCAAAATAAATACCTTTGTTGCGGCGGCAAGTGAACGCACACCTGTGGCGATACAGATTACGCGCGATAAATTAAAAAACAAAATCACGGAATTGGTCGCGCAACCTGATTTTGACCGTCTGGAACAGGAACTGGTGTTTTTAGCGCAGAAGCTGGATGTTACCGAAGAACTGGATCGCTTGGCTACGCATATTAAAGAAGTAATGCGTGTCCTGCATGAGGAAGAACCCGCAGGTAAACGTCTGGATTTTTTGATGCAGGAATTAAACCGCGAAGCCAATACGCTAGGCTCTAAATCGGTGGATAGCCAATTGTCACACATCGCGATTGAGCTGAAAGTGTTGATTGAACAAATGCGCGAGCAGATACAAAATATTGAATAACGATGTCGCATAACTCTCTATCGCCCAGTGTGGCAATTATCGGCGGCGGCCCTGCGGGTTTAATGGCGGCTGAGGTGTTAAGTCACGCGGGTGTCAAAGTTGACCTGTATGATGCCATGCCGTCGGTCGGTCGAAAATTTTTGATGGCAGGTAAAGGTGGGCTGAATATTTCTCATGCGGAAGTGTTTGATAAATTTTTATCCCGCTATGCGGAACGGCGCGGTGCGCTTGAACCGATACTGGCAAACTTTCCACCTGAGGCGTTACGCGCGTGGGTGCAAGGCTTGGGATTTGATACCTTTGTCGGTTCATCGGGGCGGGTGTTTCCGACGGAAATGAAAGCCGCGCCATTACTGCGTGCGTGGTTACAGCGGTTGCGCAAGGCAGGAACGCGCTTTCATGTCCGTCATCAATGGCTGGGCTGGGATGATAATGGTGCGTTACGTTTTGCCACACCCACAGGTGAACAGCACATTCATGCCGATGCGGTGGTGTTGGCATTGGGT
The DNA here is from genome assembly GCA_030654015.1 of Methylococcales bacterium. Classification (GTDB taxonomy): domain Bacteria; phylum Pseudomonadota; class Gammaproteobacteria; order Methylococcales; family Methylomonadaceae; genus UBA4132. Next base: position 20,125 of record JAURYI010000023.1, read on the forward strand.
GGTGGCAGTTGGGCGCGATTGGGTTCGACTGGTGCGTGGGTGGATTTATTACGCCAACGCGGTATTGAAACCGCACCGCTAAAACCTGCCAACTGTGGTTTTGATGTCGGCTGGAGTGAGCATTTTTCCAGTCGATTTGCGGGGCAGCCGTTAAAAAATATTAGTCTATCAGTGGAATACAAACCTAGGTTTGTACTCCAAAAAGGTGATTTAGTCGTAACGGCAACGGGCGTTGAAGGCGGCGTGATTTATACCGCGTCTGCCCTGTTGCGCGACAGTTGTGCGGCAACAGGGTCGGCTATTATTCATCTTGATTTACTGCCTGATAAACCGTTATCGGTTGTTATTGATAAATTAGCGCAACCGCGCGGCAAAGACTCTATGGCAAATTATCTGCGCAAACGCTTAGGGTTTACGGGTGTTAAAGCGGGTTTGCTACGCGAATTATTATCAGCTGATGATTTTAATCATCCAGAAAAGCTGGCAAACGCAATCAAAGCCCTGCCGATTAAATTACGCGCACCCAGACCGATTGATGAAGCCATCAGCACAGCGGGCGGGGTCAGATTTGAGGTAATGAATGAACACTTGATGCTCCGCGAGTTAGTGGGCGTATTTTGTGCAGGTGAAATGCTGGATTGGGAAGCACCCACAGGCGGCTATCTTTTAACGGCGTGTTTCGCCAGTGGAAAAGCCGCAGGCGAGGGTGTATTAACATGGTTAGGAAAGGACAGGAATGAAAACGCCAAAAAGTATTGAACCCCTCGTGCGTGACGGGTTTGTTGATGAAGTATTGCGCCCATTAAAAAGCGGCAAAGAAGCCGCCGTGTATGTGGTGAGTTCAGAAGGCGATATTAGGTGCGCCAAAGTGTATAAAGAAGCCAATAAACGCGGCTTTCATAAACAGGCGTTGTATCAGGAAGGACGCAAAGTGCGTAATACCCGCCAAGCCCGCGCTATGCAAAAAGGCTCAAAATTCGGTGCGCAACAGCAGGAAGCCGTGTGGCAAAATGCCGAAGTCGATGCTTTATATCGCTTAGCGGCGGCAGGTGTGCGCGTCCCTAAACCGTACAATTTTATCGAAGGCGTGTTGCTGATGGAATTGGTTACCGATGCCAACGGGAGTGCTGCGCCGCGTTTGAATGATTTGGATCTCACTTACGAACAGGCCTTGGAATATCACGGTTTATTGATAAAAGAAGTGGTGCGTATGCTGTGTGCGGGTATCGTGCATGGTGATTTATCCGAATACAATATCCTGATTGATACCCACGGCCCTGTGATTATCGACTTACCGCAAGCCGTCGATGCCGCCGCCAATAATAATGCCGCGCGGATGTTAGAGCGTGATGTGAACAATCTCGCCACCTATTTCGGACAATTCGCACCTGAATTATTGACCACGCAATACGGTAAAGAAATCTGGAAACTGTACGAAAGCGGTTTGTTGCATCCCGATGTAGCATTGACAGGGCAGTTTAAAAGCAGTGAAATCCGCGCCGATGTGAAAAGCATCATGAAGGAAATTAATGATGCGCGTGAGGATGCAATACGGCGTAAATACGAACAGGATGATTTTTGAATCTACGCAAACGGGTTTCTAAGCTAGAGCTTGGCAACCCGTCAATGCAGAGTTATCACTACCTGCTACCGTTCATGTTAAATTCAGCGTCGCCTGCTTATAATGAACCTCTCTTTCCCCGCCACTCAAAATACTATTCACTATGAATTTTCCGTATTTAAAATCCACCTTGGTTATTTTTATTGTCGCCATTCTGATTAATTTATCGGGCTGGGTCTTGTTGAATCCCAGCAATACGCCGCCTGATTGGACGGGCGTATTGAAAGGTCTTGCCTACACCCCGCATCAAGCGATTCAAAGTTATGATGAGTTGAGTGCGCATCCTGATATTACCGTGGAACAAATCGAACGCGATTTTAAAGTGTTCGGCGATAAGATAAAAAAAGTGCGTATTTATTCCTCGACCCACGGGCAGGAAAATGTGCCGATGGTCGCGCAAAAATACAATATACAGGTGATGGCGGGGGCGTGGCTGAATAACAAGCCCGAAAACGATACCAAAGAAATCAACGCCGTCATTGAACTCGCGAATAAATACAGCAATGTGGAAAGCGTGCTGGTCGGTAACGAGGTGCTGTTTCGCAAGGAGCTGACGGAGAAGCAATTAATTGCCTACGTTGACCAAGTGAAAGCCCACATAAAGCAACCCGTCAGTGTCGGTGAACTGTGGGACAATTGGGAAAAATACCCTGAGTTGGTCAAACACGTTGATTTTATTGCCGTTCATGTATTTCCTTATTGGGCAGGCATATCCATTGATGGCGCGTTGGGGGAAATGCAGGGACGTTACGAACAGATGCGCCTCGCGTATCCCAATAAACCGATTGTGATTGCCGAAGCTGGCTGGCCGAGTAATGGCGGTGGTCAATATGATGCCATTGCTTCTTTAGTCAATGAAGCACGTTTTATCCGTGAATTTTTAAATTTTGCCGAACAACAGCATTACGATTACTTCATCATGGAAGCGTTCGACCAACCGTGGAAGCATTCCACCGAAAGCACGGCAAGCGGCTATTGGGGCATTTACGATACCAGTGGGCGGGCAAAATTCCCGATGACAGGCGTAGTGTATGAAAATAAATGGTGGATGTATGAAGCCGTTACCGCGATTATACTGGCGTTATTGCCGTCGTTAGTGTTTATCAGCTACAGCAGAAAAATTCAGCTACGCGGAAAATTCGCCTATTTTATGCTGATTCAGGCGTTCAGCTCCTTGCTCAGTTACAGCTTATTCGCGCCTGTGATTAAAGGTTTAAGCTCGTTTAATATCGCCATGTGGGGCTTGCTGTTACCCGTGCAGATTACTTTGTTGATGGTGGTATTAATCAATGGCTTTGAATTTGTCGAATTGGTGTGGAAACGTCGGCAACGGGAATTTAAACCGCCCGTGCCTGCCGCGCAGACCCGTTATCCGAAAGTATCGCTGCACGTTGCTATTTGTAATGAACCGCCTGATTTAGTGATTAACACGCTGAACAGTCTGGCGCAGCTGGATTATCCCGATTTTGAAGTGCTGGTGATTGATAACAACACCACCGATCCTGAATTATGGCAGCCTGTACAAGCACATTGCGAACAATTGGGCGCACAGTTTCGCTTTTTTACCCTAGGAAAATGGCAGGGCTTTAAAGCAGGCGCGTTGAATTTTGCTTTGCAACACACGTCTGAAGATGTGGAAATTATCGGCGTGATTGACAGTGATTATCTGGTGGAATCGAACTGGTTAAGTACCATGACTCCGTATTTTCAAGATGATAAAGTCGGTTTTGTGCAAGCCCCGCAAGATCACCGCAACTGGGAACACGACCATTTTCAGGAAATTTGTAACTGGGAATACGCAGGATTTTTTCACATCGGCATGGTACATCGTAATGAAAACGATGCCATTATTCAGCACGGCACGATGACCTTAATCCGCAAAAGCGCGTTGCAGGAAGTGGGTAACTGGTCGGAATGGTGTATTTGTGAAGATGCCGAACTGGGTTTAAACCTGATGAAACACGGCTACAACTCGGTGTATGTCAATCATGCGTTCGGCAAAGGACTGACCCCGCAAACCTTTGTCGGCTTTAAAAAACAACGCTTTCGCTGGGTGTATGGCGCGACGCAAATTTTACGTCATCATTGGCGCGATTTAATCACCTCGCGCAGTTCATTGACCAATAAACAACGTTACCATTTTTTAAGCGGCTGGTTTCCGTGGTTTGCCGACGCGCTTAGCTTACTGTCTACCATCGGCGCGGTATTCTGGTCGGCGGCGTTGGTTATCGTCCCCGATTATTCACGCTTTCCGTTGGATATGTTCCTGATTACCGCGTTCAGTTTATTCGTTTTTAAAATCGTTTATGGCTTATCACTGTACAGCGTGTTAGTACCGTGTACGTTAAAACAACGTATCGGCGCGGCGATTGCCGGTATGAGTTTGACCCATACGATTGCCTTAGGTGTGATTCGCGGTTTATTGACCAGTGACCAACCATTTTTACGCACTCCGAAAGCCGAAGACAAACCCGCGCTGATTCAGGGTTTATTGATGGTACGCGAAGAATTGGTCATGTTGGCGGGCTTGCTGGTGTCAATGGGTGCGATTATGAATCACTATTTTATCAGGGAAGCCGACGTACAATGGTGGCTGGTTATTTTAGGCATTCTGTCCTTGCCGTATATTTCCGCGCTGTATATGTCGCTGGTGAATGTGAAGTCTTGGCAGGCACACGAATAAAAGTCGCGTGGGTCGGGTTACATCGCGCTAATCCGACCTGCTGATAATAGTCACAGTAAATGTTTTTAACGGCGGCACACCACATTCAAAGGGTTTATGACATATCAACTTCACCTCGCTTTTCCCTGTAGCAATGGTATGGAATTTTATAATGTCTATGCCGCCAGCACCGATTGCTTTATCGCTGGCAATGAAGCAAGTGCCGTCTTGCACCAGTACCGCAGTATCAAATGCTATCAGCTCCCAAACATAACCCGTAGTGGATGGTTTTGCGGGTAACATAAGATCCAATTCATCATCAACGTGCAGATCAATGGTTTTGTCGGCATCATTTTCGTTTAATAGTATGGTGTTACCTGCGGTCAATGTACTGCCTCTTCTTTGTATTGACATGATCAGTGCTCAACCCAACTCAATTTACTGAATAGCTCCATCAACAATAACGGCATCATTAGCTGGGTAGAAAATATTTTAATTACTGAACAGCAGTTCATCCGCACTTTTTATTTTATACACAATTGCCACAAGAAAAATTAACCTAGATTAACTTTTAACAAATAGCCATCTAATTAAGAATGGGTATTTTTCATACCCATTTTCTACCCTTTAATACCCCATTTTGAGTGATTGCCCTTTCTGCTCTGACAAGTGAGAATAACAATGCAGGGATGAGGTTAAGAAGTCCCTGAGTGATTGTGTAATCTGTCGTTCTTGTGAATGCGGTTAGTGGGATGTAGATAAAATGAGTATTCATGCAAATAGTCCAGAAGGGTTTTGTTACCAATGCCCTAATCGGCATTTTCGTTTTTGCCACAGTCTGTTAAACAGCGGTTCAGACGAATTTGATGCTTATGCTGTTAAAAATAAAACGTTTGCGGCAAAGCAGTTTTTATATCATCAGGGTGACTGGAATCAGGAGTTGTTTGTTTTGCGCGAAGGCTGGGTGATGTTAAGCAGAGTGTCTGAAGACGGTAAACGTCAGGTGTTCCGTTCGGTATTACCCGGAGAAATACTCGGATTTCAACAGTATCTTCATGAACGCGCTATCTATTCAGCAATTGCTTTGGTGGACAGCGTCGTGTGTAAAATTCCCAATATCATCGGCTTGTGTACTACTCAACCAGAGCTGGCGTTAAGTCTGGCTTCAGCGGCAGCGCGTGACATGATGCTGACGGAGCGGTATCTGACGCATATCAGTCATCGAAGTGCGCGGGAACGAATCGTTTTTATGGTGCTGGAACTTTATCATCGACTGAGGCAGCGGCTACTCAATAAGCACTACTCCATTCACTTTCCGCTCAAGCAGGAAGATATAGCGGATATGCTGGGACTGACAACGATTCATGTCAATCGCACCTTACACGCTTTAAAGGATGATGGTTTGCTGGAGATACATAAGCATGAACTGACCATTCTGGATTACGATGCGCTGTGTCTGCTGGTAGAGTATGAGCCTGAAGCCTTGGTGACTAATTGATGTCACGCACGAGTAATATCTACGGTGCGTAACATCAGTTCTTGATAAATAACAACCGCTTTATTCAGCAACGGTGCTTTCAGTTGCCTTTTTGTACGTCATACAATGAAAAAATTATTAATACTATTCTGCCTGCTTACATTGGTCAGTTGTGCCGAATTACCACCTAAAAATGCCGATAATGTCTGTGCTATTTTTAAAGAAAAAGAACAGTGGTATGACGATGCCAAACAGGCAGAACAACGCTGGGGTGTGCCTGTTGCCGTGTTAATGGCTATCATGCACCAAGAATCGCATTTTGTGGCGGATGCCAAGCCGCCGCGCACTTGGTTACTGGGTTTTATTCCTTGGTTTCGCCCCAGTAGTGCATTCGGATATGCGCAAGCTCTGGATGGCACTTGGGACAATTATTTGGACAGCGCAGGCAGTTTTGGCGCGGATCGTGATGATTTTGCCGATGCAGTCGATTTTATCGGCTGGTACAATCATAATAGCCACGCAAAATTGGGCATTCCAACGCAAGATGCGAAATTGTTATATTTTGCTTACTATGAAGGCATTGAAGGTTACAGCAACAAAAGCCATTTTAAAAAAGCCGACTTGCAAAAAACCGCTACTAAAGTCGCGACTCGCGCCCGACTATTTCAAAATCAACTCAGCCAGTGTCAAATGAATTAGTAAGAAAAACCTTTTTTTTGATAAACTATCTTTTTTACATTAATCAATAAGGCGAAAATCGTGAGAAAAATTCAAACTCAAATTCTTTCAATTGTCACCGTTATGCTGATAGGACTTACTATGTTTTCAATGGCAAATGCCACAACACCCGAAGAAAATAGTGCCGCAGGTGCTGCTTTTCTTGCAGAAAATACTAAAAAAGCCAACATTGTTACCACCGCAAGTGGTTTGCAATATGAAGTATTAACCAAAGGCACAGGCACCAAATCGCCTTCTGCCACTGATAATGTAACTGTGCATTACAAAGGCACTACTTTGGATGGCACTGAGTTTGACAGTTCTTACAGTCGCGGCGCACCCGCTTCATTTCCCTTAAATCGCGTGATTGCAGGCTGGACAGAAGGCGTGCAGTTAATGAAAGAAGGCGATAAATTCCGTTTTTATATTCCATCTGATTTGGCTTATGGTTCAGAAGGCGCAGGTCGTCAAATCGGCCCGAACGCAACACTGATTTTTGATGTTGAGTTGATTAAAATTCAGTAATTTTGTAGGTTGGGGTGAGACAAGCGAACCCCAACAAATACCAAGTATCCATCTTTTAAGCGTTGGGGTTCGTGTCTCACCCCAACCTACATCAAAAATCTGTTTTTGATTCTGCAACAACCCCCACATCTCAAAATCAATCATGCCTATCTACTCGCTATTCGCCACCACGCCCAAGGCGATGGAAACCCTGCTTACCTCAGAACTGCAAAGTCTGGGTATAACAAATATCAAAGCCACCGTAGCAGGTGTTGCCTTTCAGGGCGATTTGGAAACCGCTTATCGAGCGTGTTTATGGTCGCGAACCGCTAACCGTATTTTGCTGGTGTTAAATACCTTTACCGTGACATCACAGGATGATTTATATCGCGGTGTGCAGGAAATCAACTGGTTTGAGCATCTCAATCCCGAAGACAGTTTTGCGGTGTCATTCAGCGCGAAAAATTCTGAAGTCATCAATAACACCCACTTCGGCACGTTAAAAGTCAAAGATGCTGTGGTCGATCAAATGCGTGATGCGTTTGGCATTCGCCCCAATATTAACACCGAGCAACCGTCCATTCGTATCAACGTGCATCTGCACGGCGAAACCGCGCAACTGAGTCTGGATTTATCAGGCGAAAGTTTACACCGACGCGGTTATCGTGATGTGAACATCAAAGCCCCGATGAAAGAAAATCTGGCGGCGGCTATGCTGTTGCGGTGCGGTTGGGCAGACATTGCCAAACGCGGCGGCACATTACTCGATCCGATGTGCGGTTCTGGCACGTTATTACTGGAAGGCGCGATGATTGCCGCCGATTATGCCCCCGGCCTGTTGCGTGATTATTTTGGCTTTATCGGCTGGAAACAGCACGATGCCGACTGCTGGCAACAACTGTGCGATGAAGCGGTAGCGCGTAAAAATACAGGGCTGACTAAAATGCCCGTGATTGTCGGTTTCGACCAAGACCGCCACACCGTCAATACCGCCAGAATGCACGTCATCAATGCAGGGCTGGAAAATAAAATCCATATCGAACGCCGTGATATTAGCGACGCTGCACCCGCTGACAGTTGGCAAAAAGGTCTGGTCGCCTGTAACCCGCCTTACGGTGAGCGTTTGGGTGATGAAGCGGAAACCGCTGAACTGTACAAACGTTTCGGTGATACGCTCAAACATAAATTTCAAGGCTGGCACGCCGCGCTGATTATCAGCAATCCAGAACTGGGGTTTCGTTTAGGTATCCGCTCACAAAAACCCATTACCCTGTTTAATGGCGCGTTGGAATGTAAATTACTGCGCTTGAACATTGAAGAAAGCGCGTTTTTTATTCCCAAAGCCACCACCACCGAAGAACGCATTGCCCAAGTGACCGCGCAATCGGTTGCACCTAAACATATTGAATCCGTTGACACTAACACGGGTTCGGTTAGCGATAACGTAAGCCAACAAGAGCCGCAAAACACGGGCGCGGTCATGTTCGCCAATCGTCTGCAAAAAAATCTAAAAACCCTCAGCAAATGGGCAAAACAAAACGCTATTACTTGCTACCGTGTTTATGATGCCGATTTACCTGAATACGCCGTTGCCGTCGATATTTATCAAGGCGAACAAACGTGGATCAATGTGCAGGAATACGAACCCCCGAAAAGCATCGACCAGCACAAAGCCAATCAACGCCTCGCCGAATTATTAGCGGAAATCCCGCGTGTGCTGGAGGTCAGTCGGGACAATGTGTTTTTAAAAATTCGCCGTAAACAAAAAAATATCGAGCAATACGAAAAACACGGCGAGACAGGGCATTTTCACACCATCATCGAAGGCGGCTGTGATTTACTGGTCAATTTTGAAGATTATCTGGATACGGGGTTATTTTTGGATCACCGCCCCATTCGCTTGCGCATTCAGGAACACGCCAAGGGAAAACGCTTTTTAAATTTGTTTGCTTATACGGGCAGTGCCACGGTACACGCCGCTGTCGGTGGCGCGAGTCACACCACCACTGTCGATATGTCCAACACTTATTTAAATTGGGCTAAAAAGAATCTGGCTTTAAATGAAACCCAAGGCGAACACGAATTTATTCAAGCCGATTGTTTGGATTGGCTGAGCAATGAAGCGAAAGAAACGCCGCCGCGCCAGTACGACATGATTTTTCTTGATCCGCCCACGTTTTCCAATTCCAAACGCATGGATGATGTGTTTGATATTCAAATCGACCACGTTAAACTGATTAATAATGCCATGCGCTTATTGGCAGATGATGGCGTGTTATATTTTTCCACTAATTTCCGTCGTTTTAAAATCGACTTGGAGGCATTAGCGGATCTGCATATCAACGACATCACCGCCGCTACCATTCCCAAAGATTTCGCGCGTAATCTAAAAATTCACTATTGCTGGAGTATCAAACATCATGCGTAGAGTAAAAATGTTAGTATCAGGGCGAGTACAGGGCGTTTATTTTCGCTACTTCACCGAACGTAAAGCCGAAGAACTGGGCGTTGTCGGGAGTGTCAAAAATCTCGATACGGGACACGTTGAAATTATTGCCGAAGCCGATGACGAGACCTTGAACGCCTTTATCCGCTGGTGTCACAAAGGGCCGATTACTGCGCGAGTCGATAGCGTGGACATCAGCGAATTAGCCAGTGACACGCCGTTGACTGCATTTGTCAGAAACTGAACTGTGAAGTTTTAAATATCATGCAGGTCTGTGCTGTTCCGTACAGTGGGCTAGAACACAACAGCATAAAATGATAAAGTTCCGTTGTTCATTACCGCTAAGACCGCGCCACGTTTTAGCACATACACTTAACTCTTACCCGTGTTGTCTATCATGAAACTAAAAAATTTATTTATCGCCTTATTGACCAGTGCTGTTATCAGCTCGGTCATCGTCGGTTGTTCCGATGATAAACCTGAGCAATCAGCAAAAACCGTCAAATCAGAACAACCTTTTGATCCGTTCGATCATTCCCAAGACAAAACCGTCAGCACGTCTGAAAAAGACAAGTTTGAAACTGCATTTGTCGCTCAATGCGTAAAAAGAGAAATGCTTGCCGCGCCGAATTCGGATAAAGACAAATTCACCCGCCCTTGTACTTGTATCGCCGATGAATTATCCAAAACCTTAACTGCCAAAGAAGCAGAAAAATTCATGACCGAACATGAAAACCCCGTGTCATTAACCTTCAAATTTGAAAACGCCGCTTATCATTGTCTACAAGAAAAAGCACCGCCTAAAGATTCAGGATTTACTCCCGTTACGCAGTAACTGTTATCAACCGTTTGGAGACAAAAATGAGCGAAAGAATTATTCTGCGTACTGGTGAAGCCTTAGTAGCAGGTGGGCCTGCGGGAACTGCCGCCGAACCTGAAATTATTATCGGTGAATTGGATGGCCCAGTAGGTACGGCAATCGCGACCTTAATCGGCGATCAGGTGAAAGGTCATACCAAAGTATTTGCGATTTTAAATACTGATATTCAAGTGCGCCCTGTCACCTTAATGGTCAGTAAAGTGACGGTGAACAGTACACGCTATACCAATATTTTAATGGGTACAGTGCAAGCGGCGATTGCTAACGGCGTATTGGATGCAGTGCGTGCAGGGGATATTCCCAAAGAAAAAGCCAACGATTTAGGTATTATTTGTTCGGTGTGGCTAAATCCCAGCGTGGCGACTGACGACAATTTAGATCATCAGATTTTGTTTGATATTCACCGCAAAGCCACCGCGTTAGCCATTAAAAAAGCCATGAACAACGAACCGAGCATTGATTGGCTATTGGAAAATCAAGATAAAATTACCCATAAATATTTTCAAATGGGTTTAGACGGTAAAATTTAATCAGTCGTGGGTTAAGTCCGTTACTGTGATACCGATGACTGCCAGTCCTTAAAAAACTGGCAGTCATGTCTCAAGCTAAAAACAACAGCCAGTTACTCAAAGCCGACTCTTCACTACACGCGCCAAGCCTTACCCGCTCTACGTTTCTCTTTATATTTTTACTCACCCTTTGAGATTGTTTATGACTTTTTCCAATCACCAAAAAATCGTCCTCGCCAGCGGTAACGCGGGCAAAATCAAAGAAATTCAAGCCATACTGTCTGGACATCCCATCGTGCCGCAGTCGTTGTTTAATGTCGCAGAAGTCGAGGAAACAGGTACAACGTTTGTCGAAAATGCCATTATCAAAGCCCGCAATGCCGCCCTGCATTGTGGACTGCCTGCTATTGCCGATGATTCGGGTTTAGTGGTGGACGCGCTGAACGGTGCGCCTGCGGTGTATTCGGCGCGTTATGCAGGGGTTGGTGCGAGTGATAATGACAATACGCAAAAATTATTACACGCACTGAAAGAAGTTCCCGAAGAGCTACGCACCGCGCGGTTTGTCTGCGTGATGGTGTTCATGGAACACGCCGATGATCCGTTGCCGCTTATTGCCCAAGGTATCTGGGAAGGGCGAATTTTAACGCAAGCGGCGGGCAGTAACGGCTTTGGTTATGATCCTGTTTTTTTTGTGCCTGAGTACGGTTGTGCATCGGCGGAGTTATCGTCCGAAGTGAAAAATTCACTCAGTCATCGCGGTATTGCGTTAAAAAAATTAACCGATGCCATTAAAGCGCGGGAAATTTAATGCGTTGGTAGGTGCGAATTTATTCGCACTGTGCGGATAAATCCACACCTACAACGAAACCTAGATAACGTCTACCTCACTCTCATGCCCTATTCCGTCGCCCAACAATTTACCGCCGCTATTACTGACATTACGCCGTTAGGTAACGGGCTGATTAATGACACTTTTTTAGTCACCTGCCCTGCTTCCACCTTTGTTCTGCAACGCATTAACAAGCAAGTGTTTCCCGCGCCAGAACAGATTATGCGCAATCTGCATCAGCTTAATCAGCATATTCAGCAAAAACCCAGCGCGGCGGTGAAATTACAAATCCCCGATGTGTTAAAAACAATCACTGAACAGGATTTTTTTCGTGATGAGAACGGTGATGTGTGGCGGGCGTTGAGTTTTATCACTGACAGCGAAAGCATCAACACGCTGGATAATTTAGAAATCGCGGCACAAGTCGGCTTTGCGCTGGGGCATTTTCATTGCTTGGTCAGTGATTTAAATCCTGAGTATCTGCACGATACTCTGCCCAGTTTTCATATCGCGCCCGATTATTTGCACCAGTATCAACAGGTTTTAACACAAACCACCGTGTTTCCAGAAAACATCTATTGCGCAGAATTTATCGCTCAATACCAACACATTACCTCCGATTTAGAAACCGCGAAGCACCAAGGTTTATTAACCTTACGCATCACGCACGGCGATCCGAAGCTGGATAATTTTTTGTTCGATAAACACAGCGGCACGGTTATCAGTCTGATTGATTTGGACACCGTCAAACCTGCGCTAGTGCATTACGACATCGGCGATTGTTTACGCTCCTGTTGCCAGACGGCGGCAGGTGAATTTGATATGGCGGTGTGCGAAGTGATACTGAAAAATTATCTGCACGAAGTACGCGCATTTTTTACCGACCACGATTATGCGTATTTATACCCTGCGATTCGCTTGATACCGTTTGAATTGGGCTTACGATTTTATACTGATTATTTGCAAGGCAACTGCTATTTTAAAGTTACCGATGACCAGCAGAATTTACACCGCGCCATTGCACAATTCAACTTATGCGCCAGTGTGATGCAACAAGAAACCATTATTAAACAACTAATTGCACAGCTAAATGATTAAAACCCTGCCTTGTGGGTGCGAATTCATTCGCACATTCAAACCAACTGCGCGAATCAATTCGCACCTACATTTACCATGCTAAAAGAACAACGCCAGCGGCTGATGGGTTGCGCTCTGGTTTTATTGGGCGCGGCGGGATTTTCCACCAAAGCCATTTTAATCAAACTAGCTTACGCGGCAGACGGGCAATTGGACGCGATTACCCTGTTGGCATTGCGAATGCTGTTCGCGCTACCGATGTTTTTAATCGCGGCAGTGTGGCATCAGAAAAAATCGGCTGAACCTGCTTTGGATAAAAAACAATGGGGCATCGTGATTATTCTGGGCTTGATGGGTTATTACATCGCCAGTTATCTGGATTTTCTGGGCTTACAGACCATTTCAGCGGGACTGGAGCGGCTGATTATTTTTTCTTATCCGACCTTTGTCGTGCTGTTTTCCGCGCTTTATTACCGCCGCGCCCTGACTGCATCGGTCATGATTGCGCTAGGCTTAAGTTACATTGGCATTTTGCTGGTATTTATCGAATCCCTGTCACTGACATCGACCAACATTGTGCTGGGTTCGGCTTATGTGTTGAGCAGTGCGCTGATTTTTTCCATATTTGTCATGGGCAGCGGCGTGATGGTGCATCGCATTGGCTCAGTGCGTTTTACCGCCTACACCATGACCGTCGCCAGTATCGCCACGCTCACCCATTTCGCCTTTCATCATGATTTAGTGCGTACAGTCAGCACCATTCCATTAGACGTTTATGTCTTAAGCCTGATTATGGCGATTTTTGCCACCGTATTACCGTCGTTTTTAATGAATAACGGCATTAAAAAAGTCGGCGCGAGTAGCGCGGCAATCCTCAGTTCCGTAGGCCCGATTATTACCTTGGCATTAGCGAACAGCTTATTGCAGGAAACCATCACCAATACCCAATTACTAGGAACGTTTTTTGTGTTAGCTGGTGGTTTGGTGGTGGGGCGGATGAAAGCGTAGTAATCCAACGCTACACCCGAAAAATAAAGCCCGCATTATTTACTTGCCTATAACATGGAAGAATCTGATAAAAATCATCTCCTTGACACATTCAACGAGTTTTATAATATATCAAATATAAGGGTAATTCATTTGCGCGGATGCCAAATACATTTATCGAATCTTTATTAAATTCAATGAATTCATATAGCCTCTTAACACTTTGATTAAAATAAAAAATTGCGTTGTTTGACAAAGTGGCGTAGGGGGGGGTATTATCGCATCGTGAGCTTGAAAGGCTTGCTGCTCCTGCAATTTAACCATCTTTATCATTCAAGGAATTAATATGAAAACTCTTAAATTCAAAAAAGTATTCACTCCAGTTGACGGAAAAGCTCCAATGGCTTGCACCTTACAAGGTGGATATGCTCGATAAGAAATAATTTCTTATGTAGTTAGGAGATATGGGCGCGTTAATGCGCCTATATTTTTGCTTGGTGAAACCTTGGTGTAAAAATGAGCGAATATAATTTATTAAAATTAAAATCTGATTCAGGCAATATGTATGTTTTTGATGCGCTCACTAATGATATTTTTTTAATTGAAAATAATGAGGACTTTGATTCGGTTTGCATGGCAGATTTTGGTCACGATAGCGATTTGAGATTGCGTCCTCTCGAATTTTCTCATACAGAAAAAGAAGTCTCATCAAATGCAAAAACGCTTATTCTTGAAATTACCGAAGAATGCAATTTGCGTTGTACTTATTGCGTGTTTGATGAAAAGCATATTTTTGAACGAAATCACAGTAACAAAACAATGCCACTTGAACTTGCTTTTGAGGAAGTGCAAAAATTTTATAATCGTACAAACCAAGATGAAGGCTATATTGTTTTTTATGGCGGTGAACCGTTACTAGCTTTTGAGATGATTAAAAAAATCGTTAGTCATGCAAATATAATTTCAAATCACCGCTTAAAATTTTCATTAACGACCAACGGGTTAGCTTTATCAGATAATAAATTCGACTTTATTATCGAAAATAATTTTTTGATAACCGTAAGTTTAGACGGTGACAAAGAAACCCACGATAAACAGCGCGCCACGGTAACTGGCAAAGGTACTTTCGATGCAATTACCAACAACTTGAACAAATTAAAAAACTATAACTCTCAATTTTTAAAAAATAATGTTTTGATAAATTGCGTTATTTCTGATGCTAACGATTTATCGAAAATAAATCAATTTTTCAAAGATAATGATTTTGCCGAAGAATCATTACGCTTTTCTCCTGTTTTGCAAAATAACGTTGCGATTGATGGCTATATTACAAACAGCATTTCACTTGAATCAGTTAAGCAATCATTAAAAGCTGGCTTGTTACCTGTAGAAAATCATTTTTTAGATAGCATTTTAAAAAAGATTGAGTTCAGAAAATTAGATGCCGAAGCTAGTTTAGGTAAAAAACTTTGTGTACCTTTTGCTAATCGAACGTATGTGAGAACGGACGGTACAATTCAATTTTGTGAACGTATCGAGAATTACGGCAAATCAAAAAATGAATCCGTAAATTTAGCTGTTAAATCAGAAGTTATCTACAACGAATTTAAAACTTTTAAACAAGAAGCCTGTAGCAAATGTTTTGCTTATAATTTTTGTGAAATGTGTCCCGCATCCTTTATTAAGAACAGTCAATTCGATAATGAATTAGCGAATTCTAAATGTAGTCAATACCGAAAAACGGTAGAACAAGCGTTGCAAATTTACATTAATAAAATGGAGTATGACGAGGTTGGTGAGTGTTAAGCACAAATCAACTTGCCGAACTACATCCTGTATTGTGGAAGGCACTAAACGAGTTATTTAATTCAAAAGACAAAATTTTTCCTTGTCTTTATGCAATGAGTTCATTTAATAAGCAAGCTATGTATTTTGGTATCTCCAATCAAAATGAATCAATCGAAAATCTAGCTGATGATTTAAAAGAAATGTCGTTGCTGTTAGATGGCAAGCGTGACGAAAAATCAAAAATATTTAATACTTATGTTCATATAATTAAAAATAATAATATCGAAAATGTAAAAGAATTTTTAATTAGCTTATTGCAAGCATTACATAAAATTGATGAACAAGAATGGCTGGAAAACTCCACTAAAGATATGAATGTACCTGATTTTGAATTTTGCTTTAACAGTCAATTGTGGTTTCCAGTTTTACTTACACCTAATCATCCTTCGACAATTCGCCGAAGTCCTTTTACATTAATAGCCTTTCAACCGAAAACTACATTTGATTACAATAAAGAAACTAAATCTGTTTTTTATCAGCGAATGAGAGCATCAATTCACAGTCGAGTAGATTATTTTTATAACGAAGACAGACCTTATTATCTATCTGATAAATCAAGCGGTAAAAACATTGTTCAATTCATCGGATTAGATTCTGAAGAAACCAAAGATTTTCATTATCCTAAAATAACAAATTTTAAAAAGTAATTTAACGCAAGTTTGGATTAAAATCATGAAATTATCTATCGTTACCATTTCTTTTAATCAAGCTAAATTTATAGAACGTGCGATTAAGTCAGCCCTGTAGGGTGGGCAAACGGCTCTATCGTGTGCATCGCGCTGAATTGGCATAATCGGAGGGCAAGCAAAAAGACGCTTGCCCACCTACATAGCTCCAGTGTGTGCATGAAGACGCTGGAGCGTCAACGTCTGCATTCCAACGCCGAGCGTTGGAATGATAATTGAGCTGATTATTCAATCACCTTAGGCACTAAATACAAGCCGTCTTCGACACGCGGGGCAACGCTTTGATACAGTTCACGCAGATTGGTTTCGGTGACTGCATCGGCGCGTAATAGTTGAGTGGCATCCAAGGGATTCAATAACGGCAACACGTCATCGGTATTGACTGCGTTCATTTGCGCGACTAAATCCAGAATGTCGCTGATGGTGTGGGTGTAGCCTTCCAAGCGATCTTCGGGGATTGCCAACCGCGCCAGATGGGCGACTTTAACCACTTCTGCTTTGCTGATAGCCATGTTTACGCTCCTGTGAATTGGCTGGGCGATTGACGATGCCAATCGGTCACTTGTTGATATGAATGCGCCACGTTGAGCAGTTTGGCTTCATTAAAATAATCGCCAATAATCTGCAAACCGACAGGCAGGTTATCACTAAAACCGACAGGAATCGACACGGCGGGAACACCTGCCAGACTAATCGGCAGCGTGTAAATATCGCCTAAATACATGGCAATCGGATCATCGGATTTTTCGCCGATTTTAAACGCGGTGGTCGGTGTCACAGGCCCCATTAATACATCAACGTCATTAAACGCGGCAACAAAATCATTTTTGATTAAGCGGCGGATTTTTTGCGCTTTCAGATAATAAGCATCGTAATAACCTGACGATAACGCGTAAGTGCCGATGACAATACGGCGTTTGACTTCATCACCAAAGCCTTCCCAACGACTGCGCTCATACAAATCTTGTAAGTTGGTTGGCGCATCACAGGAATGTCCAAAACGCACGCCATCAAAACGCGATAAATTCGCTGAGGCTTCGGCGGGAGCGATAACGTAGTATGCCGCGACCGATAAATGACTGTTCGGCAAGCTGACTTCTTTCACGGTCGCGCCTAGACGTTTAAATTGTTCAACCGCTTCGTTAATGACTTTCGCTACGTCTGCATCCAGACCGTCGGCAAAAAATTCTTTCGGTATGCCGATGCGTAACCCTGTCAGTGGTTCATTGAGGGTCGCGCTGTAATCGGGTACGGGGACATTGGCACTGGTAGAATCACGCACATCAAAGCCGCTGATGGTTTGTAAAATCAACGCCATGTCTTCGGCTGAACGCGCCATCGGGCCGCATTGATCCAAGCTGGACGCATAAGCGGTCATACCGTAGCGTGAAATCCGTCCGTAAGTCGGTTTGATACTGCTGATACCGCAATACGACGCAGGTTGACGTACCGAGCCGCCTGTATCACTGCCCAACGAATACGCAGCTAAACCCGCCGCAACCGCCGCCGCTGAACCGCCTGAACTGCCACCGGGAATGCGGCTTAAGTCCCACGGATTCGCCACTGCACCGTAATAACTGTTTTCATTGGATGAACCCATGGCGAATTCATCCATATTAACTTTACCCAGCAATACCGCGCCGGCTTGGTTGAGTTTGTCGTACACCGTGGCATCGTAAGGCGAAATAAAATTGCTGAGCATTTTTGACCCGCAGGAAGTCAGTATGCCTTTGGTGCAGAATAAATCTTTCAGCGCGTAAGGCACACCTGCCAGCGGGTGATTCAATTCGCCGCTTCGGATTTTATTATCCACTTCAATGGCTTGGGCGCGGGCTTTATCTTGCACCACGGTGATGTAAGCATTGAGTTGCGGGTCGTATTGCTTGATACGGTTTAAAAAAAGTTCTACCAGCTCCATCACCGAAATGTCTTTATTGACTATCAGTTGATGCAGTTCTTTGCTGGTCAGTGTACTCAAATCACCTTGAGTCGCTACGGTCATGAGGGTTGTTCTCCTGTTGTATTAATGTGTTAATCCCGCCGATATTACTTAACCTTTGATATAACTAAACCGCTGGTCGTCTTTCGGTGTGCCTTCAAAAACACCATTGGGTTCTGCTGCCGCATCCCATAACAGCACTTCTTCAATTTTTTTCGCTAACGCAAAATCTCTTTCGGTCACGCCTTTGGCTGAATGGGTGACTAATTTAACGATAACGAACGCATAAGAAATGCTCATATCGGGATGATGCCACGCTTTTTCGGCGAGATGTCCGACGGTGGTGACGACCATTAAGGTGGATTTCCAACTGCTGGTTTTTATTTTGCGTCTAATCCAGCCGTTTTCATACGTCCAATTGGGTAATTCGTCTTTCAGGCGTTGTTCGATTTCGGCATCGCTTAAAGCGATGGGGTGTTGATGTTCTGACATAAAAACCTCCAAGTGAGTCAGACCTTTCAAGTTTTTAAAGCCTGAAAAGTCTTAAAGTACGTTATTTAATCTGTTCAATAATGCCGTCCAGTTCTTCTAAACTGGAGTAAGTAATCACTAATTTCCCTGTGCCGTTTTCTTTGTGGTCGATAGAGACTTTCGCGCCCAGTTTGGCGGTTAAATCATCTTGCAAGCGACGGGTATCGTGGTCGATGACTTTTACAGTCGGCGGTTTGGGCGTTTCTTGTGCTTCTTTAATCAAGCGTTCTGCGGCTCTGACCGTCAAGCCGTCTTTGGCTATTTTACGCGCAATTTCGACTTGCTTTACCCCTTCCAACGCTAACAAGGCACGCGCGTGTCCCATGTCTATTTGCTTATTAACCAATAGGGTTTTTACTTCAACGTGTAAATCCAGCAGGCGTAATAAATTGGTGACGGTGGCGCGAGATTTACCAATAGCATCGGCGATTTGCTGATGCGTCATGGAAAATTCTTCCAGCAAGCGTTTCAGTGCATCGGCTTCTTCTAACGGATTCAGGTCTTCGCGTTGGATATTTTCAATCAGGGCAATTGCCATTGCGCTGTTGTCGTCGATAATTTTAATCACTACAGGGACTTCATTCAGTCCTGCCAGTTGCGCTGCTCGCCAGCGACGCTCACCTGCGACAATTTCATATTGATGCTGGGCAAGCTGACGCACGACGATTGGCTGGATGATGCCTTGCGATTTAATAGAATTGGCTAAATCCTGCAATTTTTCGGGATTAATATCTTTGCGCGGTTGGTATTTGCCACGTTGCAAGTATTCAATGGGGAGCGTTTCCAGTGTGTGCGGTTTTTGCTCTTTGGGAGACGCATCACCTAATAAAGCATCCAGTCCACGCCCTAATGCACGTTTTTTTACAGTCATAATGTTGGTTTATCTATATTGAGGTTTTGAACCAGTGCTTCAAAGTCGTCCAGCAAATCTTTTAATACTTCCACTTCTTTAATCAGATTGGCGTTTTCTTTTTGTATCGCTTTCATGAGCGCGATGGTGGCGATAGCGGCGTGGTCGTCGGCTAAGGTGGCGTGTGGTGTTGGCACACTTTCTTTCGCTTTGACTGGCTTGGCAACATCGACTAATAAGGCTTCCAGCCCCCGCCCTAAGCCGCGTTTTTGCGTGGTCATGGCGTTTCTTTTCTAATCATTTCGCCGACTAAGGCAATATACGCCAACGCACCGCGTGACGATTTATCGTAGCTTAACACGGGTAAACCATGACTGGGTGCTTCGGCTAAGCGGATATTTCTGGGAATACAGGTGCGGAACACTTTATCACCGAAGTAGCGCAATAATTGTTCAGACACATCTTTAGTCAAACGGTTACGGTCGTCGTACATGGTGCGCAAAATGCCTTCCAGATGCAGGTTCGGATTAACGGTGTCCTGAATATTCTGCAAGGTGGTCATTAATGCCGATAAACCTTCCAGTGCGTAATACTCGCATTGCATCGGTATCAATAAACTGTCCGCCGCCACCATTGCGTTCAGTGTCAGCATATTTAACGACGGCGGGCAGTCGATCAAAATAAAATCATACTGTGCTTTTATGGGCAATAACGCATCGGCTAAACGTTGTTCCTTGCGGTCGGCCTGCATTAATTCCACTTCGGCAGCCGTCAAGTCAGAATTACCCGCCACCACTGAAAAGCCGAAATCAGGCAGTTCAATAATGGTGTCAATCGCAGGCACGATCGCCATGAGCAACTCATAACTGGAATGTTGAATATCATTTTTATCAATACCACAGCCCATTGCCGCATTACCCTGTGGATCAAGGTCTACAAGCAGAACACGCCGTTTAGCCGCCGCTAAAGACGCGGCAAGATTGACACTGGTTGTTGTTTTTCCTACGCCACCTTTTTGATTGGTGACGGCTATTACTTTACCCACGTTGTTACCTCAGGCTAATGGTGTTTATTTCGATGTCGGGTATTTTAACGGATTTTTGTGGCTGTCGGGTGCAGGGTGTACTTTATAGATTGGATCAGGCGATTGCCATAGCCCAATATGAACGCAGATTGTGTCGGATTACGCTATGTTAAGCCGCGTTTCCATTATGTTGAAATGATGCCATCCGTGGCAAGGTAAATCCTTGAATGGTTATTACGCTTTGGTTTTAGCTTTTAATGCGGCAACACGTTCTGCGGCTGATAGGGTGCTAACAGCAGGTGCGCCTGCTTGTTTGGCTTGTGCCATCATTGCTTCCATTTTTTCCGCTTGGCTTTGTGGTTTGGCAGTGATTTCACGCACGGTTTTCGCCGCTTCGGCTTCAATTTTGGCTTTTTGGGCAATTTGCTGCAATTTTCTTACCGCAGTCGATTCTGCACCGATACCGTTTTTCAAGTTTGCCAATTCAGCTTGGCGGTCGGCTTTGAGTTTTTCTTTTTCCACTTGGCTTTCAGCCAGTTTCACGTCGCGCAGGGCTTTGGTGGTTATTTTGTCAAAGTCATTCAGTTGTGAGGTCAGGATTTTTAAAATATCATCCAACTCATCTTTGACTGCTTTGGCTTCTGCGGCTTCTTCTTGCTCTTGTACCAATTGGGCTTGCGCTTCTTCAATCCCTGCAAAAAAATCATCAAATGCCGCTTGGCTGATTTCTTGACGCTCTAATTGTCCGACCATAATGTCCAGTGTGGTTAAATATTGGGCAATCTGTGCTTCTTTAACCACGACATCGTTTTGTTCTTTGTCGTAATCCTGTTTAGCTTCGGCAAATTTTCTAGCGACACCTTGAATTTTGTCAGCCAAGGCATCCCTGTCTACTTCTGTTGCAGTTTCAGGATCAAAAGCGACTAATGCACCGACTAAACTTTCGCCTGCTTGATCTACTTGCGCACCGAACAATCTACCTAATAACGAAAACGTACCCATTGAGCTCTCTCCAAATGTGAATTAAATAACTTTGATGTTGGTTCTTTCTAACTTTATAGCAAAAATATATTCTGCTAAAGGAAGCTGGTCTTCGATGGTAATTTCATTACCATTGTGTGAGGTTGTTACCCAAAAAGCAACGATGAGTTCCTCAAATAGTGTGTCCTGCAAGCTACGCGAATGCGGCATTAAATTCATAATACGGCGGCTTTCGCCTGTGACACCGTTCGCATCGAAAATAACGGTTTCTTCGCCGCTAAACGCGGGCATAAAATCTTGTTCAGGTTCAACACGGGCATATTCAACGCCGTCTTCATCGTTATTGGCGGCTAGGCGTTTATCGACTTCGGCGCGGGATAAGAAGGTGTATAAATCTTCGCGGGAAAAGTTGTAGCTGGGTTCGCCCAAACCTGAGCCATTATCGCCCAGAAAAAATAAAATATCTTCTTCACCTTGAGGCGGTTCGGTGACGCTGGAACAGAATAAAATTTCGTCAATGTTATCAACATTATTGCTGTCACACAGCACTTGTAAGAACAGTCTTTTTCTATCGCCTTCTTTATTAAAATAAAAGCGATAGATTTTTTTGTTGTCCATGCCTTCAATTTTAATACTGGAAATGGATTTAACGCTCAGCACCTTGAGATTATCAAGCAGTACGTCAATCATTGCCCCGTAGGTCATCGCCGAAAGAATGGGGTTGATTTCAAAGGTGATGGTGCTGTTAAAGTTTATTTTCAGCGGCAGGTTGGCATCTTGTGCGGTTGATTCGCCACCGAATAATTTACTAAAGTAAGAAAAAATATTCATTTACTGTTCCTAGAGTCGGTAATTCGTGCTGGAGCTGCTGTTACGGTTTTTAAGCCAGAAATAGATGACGAGAATGCCGCCTATGATTAAAAATATCATGAACCATGATGTGCCGCCGCTTTTAGCGGGCGTAGCGTCTGTCGCGGTATTAGTGACAGTTGCAACAGGCGGCGTGGTGACAGTCGAGGGAGTCACATAGGCAGGTTGCGGGCGGTTATTGTTATTGCGTGCAGCCATTTCCGCAGCAAATCTGGCTGCATCAACGATTTGTTGCTGACGTTTATTCTCAGCAAGTTGTCTTTGTATATCGGCTAGTTGTCGGTTGGTGTTATCGTTGTTTTGTACAGGTGCAGGAACAGGCGCGACAACAACAGGTGTATTATCAACCGGTTTTTTATTGATTTTTTGCCACGCTTTGCTTGCCTCATTATTCTTAGCCGTATTGGCAAATATTGAATTGGTAGCACTGGTGGTTCTACTCGGTTTGCTGGTGGTTGTTTTACTGCTGGTGGTGCTTTTACTGCTGGTAGTGGAGCGTGATTTTGAAGAACTGGAACTGTCTGAGGTGCTTCCTGTTCTGGCTTCTGCTACTGAAATTATGCCTAAAAATATCATCATCATGATAATAAGCGATAGGCTTGTTAGTTTTTTCATAACATTTTCCTGAGTGCGATCGGTCGGTTATTTAAGTGTGGCTATTAAAGCAGGATATTGGTGTTTTGGACAGTCCCCGCAAAAGATAAAGTACGCGCTGATTTTCAGCGTGATGACGGGTGAAACGCGGCTTTCCCTGTCAATTCGTCTGCCGCTATTCATAGCCTGACTTTTGGTTTATCATCGTTGCTTTATTACCACGTTACAGGTTGCGCTGGATGGAAAAATGTTGCTAAGTTCTCATCATTCACGCCCTCTTTTCAGCAAATCACGGTTAATAAAATCCTCTGCTTCTCATCATCTCATTATTATTTTGAGCGCGTCATGAAAAAAGTATTTTTCCCTGCTGCCGCACTGATGAACAAGCTGAACTATGCGCAAAAATTTACCGTGCTGGGTTTGATTTATGCCGTTCCTGTCACCTTGATAATGTTCACTCTTTATAGTCATATAAACACGGTGATTATCACTTCACAACGGCAATCACAAGGCATAAGCCTCATTAATGCCATTACTCATACCATACAGCTGATGCAGGAGCATCGTGGTTTAGAGCTGGCGATGCTCAGTGGTAATGAAACCATGCAGTATGCACATGATGCCAAGGAAAGAGAACTCGACATTGCCGCACGTCAGCTCAACGCGGCTTTTGCTACCCATCCTGACTGGCAGCATTTGGAAGCCGATTGGCGAGCCTTACGCGCACAAGAACATATTTTACCCCTCGCCGATAATTTTATAGCAAACACCGCATTAATCGACCGCTTACAGCAATTTAAGATTGCTATCGCCGATGATTACGCGCTGACTTTTGATGGAGATATTACGGCTTATTACCTGATTGATACCGCAGTCAACAAATTACCGATGGCACTTGATCAACTCGGTCAAATGCGAGCTTTCGGCACCAGTATTCTGATAAAAAAGCAACTATCCGACACACAGAAAATACAATTATTTACCCTGATTGCCGAGCTTGATAATGCACTGGACTCCTTGCATATCAATCTGGAAAAAACCGGTCGTTATAACAATGACATAAAAATCGACTTATTGGCTGCGTCTGCCGATGTTAAACAATCGGCACAACATATTATTCAATTGGTAAAGTCGGATATTTTATCAACACAGTTTGCCACACCCTCCGCCACCTATTTCGCACTGGCAACAGTGGCAATTAATAACGGTTATGAACAGATATATCAGAATTTATTACCCGCCATCCATCACTTGCTTGATACACGCATTCAACAGCATAAAAAAGAACTGCACATTAATATCAGCATTACCTTAATATCATTGTTAATTGTAATCTATATCTTTATCGGCATTTATCAATCGACTGTCAGCAGCGTGCAATCGCTTGCCCGTTCTGCGCAAAAATTTGCCGATGGTGATTTACAAGCGCGTATTCAACTCCATACGCGCGATGAACTTACTCAAGTAGGCAACAGTTTTAATATCATGGCAAATGGTTTCAACACCTTATTTGAAGCCAATCAAGATGATAAAGAACGCTTGCACGCCATTATCAACAGCGCGTTCGATGCCGTTATTCAAATGGATGCCAAGGGTCGTATTACTGGCTGGAACAAACAGGCAGAAGTGATATTCGGCTGGTCAACCGCCGAGGCACTAGGGCGTGATATGAGTACCACCATAGTTCCACTGCGTTATCGTGAAGCCCATTTTCAGGGCTTCCAACATTATTTAAAATCAGGCGTAGGCGTTGTCTTTCACACTTTAATAGAACTGGAAGGCTTGCACCGTCTCGGTCATGAGTTTCCTATTGAAATTTCAGTATCGCCCGTTAAAACAGCGCGAGGCGTTGAGTTTAATGCGTTTATTCGTGACATCACGCAACGAAAATCCAGCGAACAACTGTTACGACTGCTGTCATCGGCAGTGGAACAAAGCCCCAGCTCGATTATTATTACCGATCTGGAGGCGAACATTGAATTTGCCAATAAGTCATTCTCAAACATCACAGGTTACAGTCTGCATGAAATCATCGGACAAAATCCGCGTATATTACATTCAGGCAAAACACCCAAAGCCACCTACCATGATTTATGGGCTACCTTGGAACGCGGCGAAATATGGCAGGGCGAACTGATTAATCGCCGCAAAGACGGTAGCGAATACACCGAACTGGCATTAATTTCACCGATGCGCCAAGTGGATGGAAGCATTACCCATTATTTAGCCATAAAAGAAGATATTACCGAGAAAAAACGCGCGGAAACTGAATTACGCATTGCCGCTGTCGCCTTTGAGTCACAAGAAGGGATGTTAGTCAGCGATGCCAATAATATTATTTTGCGCGTAAACCATGCCTTCACACAGATAACAGGCTACAGTGCCGACGATGTTATCGGACATTCACCCGCATTACTTGCCACTAATAAAAAAGATAAAGCCCGTTGTTTTAATCTGCTGGAAAACGTTGTCAAAACAGGTCATTGGCAAGGTGAAATAATGAATCGTCGCAAAAACAGCAGTGAATACCCTGCTTATATGACCGTCACAACGGTAAAAGACAGTAACGCCCGACCCACACATTACATCATCACCTTCACCGACATCACCGAACGGAAATTGGCAGAAGAAAAAATCAACCAACTTGCCTATTATGATTCCCTCACCAACTTGCCGAATCGCCGAAAATTATTGGAACGGCTGGATTATAGTCTAGGGGTTAGTCAGCGCAAACACACGCGTTTTGCTGTCCTGATGATGGATCTGGATTACTTTAAAGCCGTCAATGACAGCTTCGGGCATTTAGCAGGTGATGAACTGCTGCAACAAGTCGCTGTTCTTGTCAGTGCAAAATTACGCCACACCGACATGATTGCCCGTTTAGGCGGTGATGAATTTGTGATTTTGCTGGATGATATTCATCACGATGAGGATGTCGCGCGTATAGCAACCCTCATCATCAATGACTTAACCCTGCCGTTTCAACTCCTGAAAAACAAGGAGGTACACATCGGTGCCAGTATCGGCATCAGCCTCTATCCGCAACACGGCGACACCAGCTCATTATTAATGAATCACGCGGATACCGCACTGTATCAGGCTAAAGACAAAGGACGCGGTCGTTATGCGTTTTTTTCGGCGATAAATACGACAGATACACACCTGTAGTGTGTATCTGGGTTTAAACCTGTAAAATAGCCGTTTTTCATTTTCTTAACTAAAGTCATGCGTACTTCTCAATTCCCGTTAAATACCGTAAAAGAAACCCCTGCCGATGCTGAAATTATCAGTCATCAATTGATGATTCGTGCTGGATTGATTCGTAAACTTGCCACAGGTCTGTACAGCTGGTTGCCGTTGGGACTGCGCGTGTTGCGCAAAGTCGAAAAAATCACCCGCGAAGAAATGGAAAAAGCGGGCGCGTTGGAAGTGTTGATGCCCGCCTTACAACCTGCTGAATTGTGGCAGGAAACAGGACGCTGGCAACATTACGGCCCTGAATTGGCGCGGTTAAAAGACCGTCATGAACGCGACTTTTGCCTAGGGCCTACGCACGAAGAAATCATCACCGATTTAGCGCGTCATGAACTGAAAAGTTACAAACAACTGCCCATCACTTATTATCAAATTCAAACCAAATTCCGTGATGAAATCCGCCCGCGTTTCGGCGTGATGCGCTCGCGTGAATTCATCATGAAAGATGCCTACTCGTTCCATTTAACGCAAGAATCGTTACAAGAAACCTACGATGTCATGTACGCCGCCTACAGCTCTATTTTTGACAAGCTGGGTTTGAACTACCGCGCGGTAATTGCCGATTCTGGTTCAATCGGCGGTGCAGTGTCGCATGAATTTCATGTATTGGCCGAATCAGGTGAAGATGCGATTGCCTTTTCTACAGACAGCGAATACGCGGCAAACGTCGAAAGTGCCACCGCGTTATTGGAAGAACAAACCTTAGCCGCACCGACTGAACCATACCAAAAAGTCGCCACACCCACGCAAAAAACCATCGCCGAAGTCAGCGAGTTTTTAAACGTCCCCGCGCAACGCATTTTAAAAACCCTCGCCGTCATGCAAATGCAGCGCGATGACGAAGGCAATGTCATTAAAGAAACTTTTTATGACTTATTTTTACGCGGCGATCATGAACTCAATGAAATCAAAACGCGTAAAATTATCGGTGAGTTCCGCTTGGCAACCGATGAAGAAATCGTTGCCCATCACGGCTGTGTTGCAGGCTTTTTAGGCCCAAAACTCGATGCAGATCATGCGTGTTTGTTTGACCATTCGGTTAAATATTTGAGTGATTTTGTCTGCG
This sequence comes from Methylococcales bacterium, assembly GCA_030654015.1. Lineage (GTDB taxonomy): Bacteria > Pseudomonadota > Gammaproteobacteria > Methylococcales > Methylomonadaceae > UBA4132. The sequence continues at coordinate 47,481 of JAURYI010000023.1, forward strand.
GCGCGAATGAAGCGGGCTTTCATTTACGCGGCTGTAACTGGACAGACGATGCCAAAACCAAGGCTTTTTATGAGCAAGCCAACTTCCACGATTTACGCAATGTAGTTGCAGGCGATAAAAGCCCAGACGGCAAAGGTGAAATTACCTTGGCGCGTGGTATCGAAGTCGGGCATATTTTCCAGCTCGGCACCAAATACAGCGAAGCCATGAAAGCGGGCATTATCAACGAAGGCGGCAAAAATCAAATCATGATTATGGGCTGTTACGGTATCGGTATTTCGCGGGTAGTCGCGGCGGCGATTGAACAAAACCATGATGCGCACGGCATTGTCTGGCCTAACAATATCGCACCGTTTCAAGTGGCAATCTGCCCGATGAATATGCACAAATCCGAACGCTTAAAAGAAGCCGCTGAACAACTGTACGCCGATTTGGTAGCGGCAGGTTTTGACGTGTTATTTGATGACAGAAAAGTCCGTGCTGGGTTTATGTTTGCCGATATGGAACTCATCGGTATTCCGCATTATTTAATCGTCGGCGACCGCGGTTTAGATGCTGGCACAGTGGAATACAAAGACAGAACCGCTAGTGATAATGAAGTCATTGCAATGACGGATATTGTTGAATTTTTAAAAGCCAAGTTGGTTTAAGTAACCAAACAAAAGTGTCGAGCTAGGTTAAGCCGTTCGTGGTGAGCTGTGAGCTTGTCGAACAGTCGAACCATGAACGGCTTAACCGTCCATCCTTCGACAAGCTCAGGACGAACGGTTAAGCCTTTGGTTAATCATTAAATTGTGATGAATTTACCACGCCTCAATAAACCGCTGATAAAACCCACTATCCTGCACAATTGCCCCGCGTTGTGTTACTAACGCAGAGGCAAAATCTTGCGCTCTTTCCATCGTTATCTGCAATGACCAACCGCGTTGTAAACCTAACAACAGCACCGCCGCAAACGCATCCCCCGCACCGACGGTATCAACAACCGTAAGCTGAGCAGTGGGCGTAACTTCCACCGTTTCACCGAACTGCGTCATCGCTATCGCGCCTTTTTCACCACAAGTCACAATCAATACTTCCAGATGATGCCGCTCTATAAATAACACCATTGCCTCTTTTACATCGGTGTGTAATGGCTGTAAATGTTCCAGTTCGTATTGATTCAGCTTGACCCAATGCGCTTGGTCGATGATGCGCTTCACGCGGTCGGCTTGCCACCACGGTTCACGCAAATTGACATCGACAAATATTTTGCCTTGATGATGCGCTTTTAACACGTCAAGCGCGTGTGTTGAAGTGGCATGACGCATTGCCAGTGTGCCGTGATACAGCAGCGAATAATGCGCGGTTAAATCCAGTAAATCAGGGGTAATAAAATCGTAAGCCTGATTGGTCAAAATAGCATAATGCGGCTCACCATTATTCAGCGTAATCTGCACCGCGCCTGTTGGATGAATATAATCAGTTTGCAGTTGACTGGTATTCATACCCCACTTTTCCATTGCCTGTCTGATGTGATCCGCATCAGTATCATCACCGACACAACTGATAAAACACGGTGCCAGTCCGAAGGCTTGCAGATGCCACGCGACATTAAACGGTGCGCCGCCTAATACCTGCTGACCATCGGGAAATTGGTCGAACAGCACTTCGCCGAATATGCCTATCTGTTGATTGTTCATAGTATTCACTTTATGTAAACTGATTAACCAGACCTGACAGGTCTAGTGGGGAAAGCGATTAAAAAATGGTATCGTGTTGTCTGTTGTTCATTTTACCGTTTATTCATTATGACTTTATCAGCTCAAAAAACCCTGTGTCTCGTTGACGGCTCGTCTTTTTTATTCCGTGCTTATCATGCCGTACCGCCGTTGACCAATCCCAAAGGCGAACCGACCAATGCGATTTACGGCGTATCCAATATGTTACGCAAATTATTAACCGAGTATCAGACTGATTATATAACGGTCATTTTTGATGCCGCAGGAAAAACCTTTCGTAATGATTTATACGACCAATACAAAGCCCACCGCCCGCCGATGCCCGATGATTTGCGCGTACAAATTGAGCCGTTACATCAACTGATACGTGCAATGGGGTTGCCGCTGATTATGGAATCGGGCATAGAAGCCGATGACGTATTAGGTGTATTGGCAAAACACGCCGAGCAACAGGGTTTTCATGTCGTTATTTCCACAGGTGACAAAGACATGGCGCAATTAGTCACCGATAACATCACCTTAGAAAACACCATGACCAATACGCGCATGGATATTCAGGGCGTGATTGATAAATTCGGCGTAAAACCTGAGCAGATTATTGATTATCTGGCGTTAATCGGCGACAGCTCCGACAACATTCCGGGTGTACCCAAAGTCGGGCCGAAAACAGCGGCAAAATGGCTGGAGCAATATGACACGCTGGACAATTTAATCGTCCATGCCGATGACATCAAAGGCAAAATCGGCGACAACTTACGCGCCAGTCTGGACTTTCTGCCGTTATCCAAACAGCTCACCACCATTTTATGTGATTTGGAATTGCCCTACGGCATGGACGATTTAAAACGCAAGCCCGTCGATAACGCGCATTTAAAAAGCCTGTTAGCGGAACTGGGATTTTCCAGCTGGTTAAAAATGCTCAATAATCAGCCTGAGGTCTTACAACCCGCCGAAATTACTCCTGAACCGCCCGCACCAGCACCCGCCGATGTGCAGTACGAAACCATTTTTACCCAAGACCAATTTAACCACTGGCTCAGTAAATTAGAACACGCCGCGCTATTCGCCTTCGACACCGAAACCACCAGCCTAGATTACAGCAAAGCGCAAATCGTCGGCGTATCATTTGCTGTTGAAGCAGGTTGTGCTGCTTATGTGCCGTTAGCTCATAATTATCTGGAAGCCCCCGCGCAACTCGACCGCACCGCCGTATTAGAACAACTGCGCCCGTTATTAGAAAATCCCGATAAAGCCAAACTGGGGCAAAATCTTAAATACGACGCTCATGTGTTGGCAAATCACGGTATCACCTTGCGCGGCATCGCCCACGACACCATGCTGGAATCCTACGTTTTAAACAGCACCGCCACCAAACACAACATGGATGATTTAGCCAAAGTCTACTTGGACGTAACCACCATTCATTATGAAGAGGTTGCGGGCAAAGGCGCGAAACAGATTAATTTTTCCGAAGTCGCCATTGATAAAGCCGCGCCTTATGCCGCCGAAGATGCCGATATTACCCTGCGTTTGCATCAAGTATTAAGCGAAAAACTGGCACAATCCCCTGCCCTGCTAACACTTTATACCGAACTGGAAATTCCGTTAATCAGCGTACTGGCGCGTATTGAAGCCAACGGCGTACTCATCGACACCGATATGCTGGCACAACAAAGCATGGAACTTGCCAATCACATTATCTCGCTGGAACAGCAGGCGCATAATGTCGCAGGGCATATTTTTAACTTGGGTTCGCCGAAACAAATTCAGGATATTTTCTACAATCAGCTCAAACTGCCCGTGTTGAAAAAAACCCCCACAGGTCAGCCGTCCACCGATGAATCGGTATTGCAAGACTTGGCGGATCAAGGTTTTCCACTGCCTAAATTAATCCTTGATTACCGCAGTTTGAACAAACTCAAATCCACCTACACCGACAAACTGCCGCAACAAGTCGATAATAAAACGGGGCGCGTGCATACCTCCTATCATCAAGCCGTCGCCGCCACAGGTCGCTTATCCTCCTCCGACCCCAACCTGCAAAACATCCCGATTCGCAGTGAAGAAGGACGCAAAATCAGACAGGCGTTTATTGCCCCCGACGGCTACAAAATCGTCGCCGCCGATTATTCACAAATTGAACTGCGCATCATGGCGCATTTGTCCAATGATGCAGGCTTAATCACCGCATTCAGCACAGGGCAAGATGTCCACCGCGCCACCGCCGCCGAAGTGTTTGCTGTTGCCCCCGACCAAGTGACCAACGAGTTACGCCGCTCTGCCAAAGCCATTAATTTTGGTTTGATTTACGGAATGTCCTCGTTTGGTTTAGCCGCGCAACTGGGTTTATCACGCAATCAGGCTCAGGACTACATCAACTTATATTTCGCCCGTTATCCCGACGTAAAAAACTACATGGACAACATCCGCGAACTCGCCCGCCAACAAGGTTATGTAGAAACCCTATTCGGCAGACGTTTATATTTACCGCACATCAATTCCCGCAACGCTGCCTTACGCCAATACGCCGAACGCACCGCCATCAACGCCCCGATGCAAGGCACAGCCGCCGATATTATCAAACGCGCCATGCTTGCCGTCGATGCGTGGCTACAACCCGCCGCTGTCGATGCCAAAATAATTATGCAGGTACATGATGAATTAGTCTTTGAAATCGCTGAATCTCAGATAGAGGATTGTAGCGAGAATATTAGAAATATTATGTGTGCTGCCGCTGAATTGAATGTGCCGTTAGTAGTGGATGTGGGCGTGGGGGAGAATTGGGATGAGGCGCATTGATGGTCAAGCTTTATGAAGTTACACTATATTATCGTTCCAATGCTCCGCGTTGGAATGCTTCTGAGGACGCTCCAGCGTCCTCGTTTCAGTCTGTGTTTTATTGATGATTACGCTTTGCTTTAATAATGAAGACGCTGGAGCGTCAACGGCTGCATTCGAACGCTGAGCGTTGGAACGATGAATATTAATCATGATTAGCCCTGTAGGTCGGAATAAGCCTATTTGAGCGATAGCGAAAATAGGCGTTTCCGACAAATCGTTATCTCACATTGTCGGAAACGCTCACCCTGCGCTACCGCTTGGGTGAGCTTATTCCGACCTACGCAACTTGCTGCCAGCCAATATGGATAAATCCCAGTGACAAAGTTATAGCCGTTAAACGCAGTAGTAACGCTTCAACTGGATGTTCAGAAGACATTCGTGTCGCCTGCCACCAAGTGCCGTAAGCCGCTAATTGTGCAATACTACCAATCCAAATAAATGGGCGCGTATAGCCTGCTGAAATTACGCGTGGAGTCGGCTCCCATAAAGCGGGTATATACCATAGCATAAACAACCATATTAATAATGGCGAAAAAAGTAACCAATCTTTAAATCGCATTGATATTCTCCTAGGACTTTCGCTATTCTAGCGTTTAAGTGTATTTTATGAAGGATGATAACAAAACAAAACTACATAGAGTACCTGATAAGTACACCGATAAATTACACTTGTACAAACTTGTCTGCGCATTCAGATAACGTGAGTCATGATGTGGTCAGCCCTGTAGCTCGTAGGTTGGGGTAAGACACGAACCCCAACGCATACCATGATGAATGTTGGGGTTCGTGCCTCACCCACAACCTACACAACTAGCATTAGTGATGGATACAATGCCCATGCCAGATATAAAAAAATACAAGTTTATTGACGCGCTTCGCGGTATTGCCATTCTTGGGGTTATTCTTGTCCATTCATCACAAGCGGTTGCACCGACTAACTCAACATTATTATGGATTATGGGAGAGGGAGCGAGAGGTGTTCAGCTTTTCTATGTGGCAAGCGCATTAACACTCTGTATGTCGTGGTTTGCCAGAAGCTCTCGTGAAGCATTTCCCGTTCGTAATTTTTATATAAGACGATTTTTCCGAATAGCTCCGATGTTTTATATTGCCATATTGGCTTATATTTTTTTAAATGGCTTTTCGCCAAGCTACTGGGCACCTAATGGTATTGAGTGGTGGTTTATTCTAATTACTGCCACATTTCTGCACGGATTTCACCCGGAAACTATCACGTCAGTTGTGCCTGGTGGCTGGTCAATTGCAGTAGAAATGAGCTTTTACCTTATCCTGCCATTGTTGCTTTTGAAGATTAAATCTATAACGTCCTGCCTCTTTTTTTTCGCTATTAGCCTCGTATTAAGTTACCTCAATATATTGATAGTGCCACATATCTTTTCTTACCCAGATAGTCAGCAATACCTAGTAAAAAACTTCGCTTTTCTCAATTTTTTTGGTCAATTACCAGTGTTTATCATTGGCATTCTCGGCTATTTTATTCTTTGTAAACAGTATCCCAGCAGGCAAATCGCCATTATTGGCGGGGCATTTTTTGTCATTTTTTTGTTGGCTTTTTTACACCCTTTGCTGCCATTGCCGAGTAATTTTATGGTGGATATGCTTTTAAAAGTGCCACACCATTTTATTGCAAGTACGCTATTTACCGTTTTTGCTATTCTTTTGGCAAGCTGGCCGACGCGACTCTTAGTTAACAGGCTGACTATTACAGTTGGACAGTTAAGTTTCAGTATGTACCTGACACATTTTGCAATATTAACCATTTTTTCAAAAATGGGGTTTAGTGGGCTTTTTTCAAAATCCAACACAGCAAGCCTTCTGCATTTTTTGTGCGTTGTTTTTGTAACGACTGTTGTGTCGTTTTTTTTCTACAAGTACATTGAAAAAACGGGCATCGTAGTAGGTAAACGGTTAATCGAAAAACTGGAGCCAGACCTGTAGTTTCCGACAAACCTATGCAATGTCGGAAACGCCTGTCCTGTGCTAACGCTTGGACGGTCTTATTCCGACCTACCGAGATGCTTCAATGAACAGGGTAATAGCTGCACGGGTGCGATTTAATAATGCGTTAAGTAAAAAATTTTAACCTAGTGTATTATCCAGATTCACTTAAATGTTAGGAATTTTTATGAAAGTAGGATTATTTGGTTTTGGTAAAGCAGGTCGTGCCGTTGCATCGGTATTTCTTCAAAAAGAAGAGGTAGAGCTTTGCTGGATTGTTCGGCAATCAAAATTATTACAACATAGATCCGTCACTGAATTTCTCGGTATTGAGTCTGATGAGGGTTGCTTAATTTTCTCAAAAGACGAATGGTCTGCCGCACAGCTTTTTGAGACGCACCCAGTCGATGTGATTATTGATTTTTCTGGTGCAGAAGGTATCACATTTTACGGTAAGGAAGCCGCCAATAAAGGCATCGCGATTGTTAGCGCAATATCAGAATATTCGGCTGAAAATATTGAGTTTTTGAAAGAAATATCAGATCTGACCAAAGTTTTATGGTCACCCAACATTACGATTGGGATTAATTTTTTAATCTTAGCGGCAAAAGTCTTAAAAAATATTGCACCTTACACGGACATTGAAATTATTGAAGAACATTTTAAAGATAAAAAAGGAACTTCAGGTACCGCTAAAAAAATTGCTCAGGCATTGGAAATTGAAGAGGATGACATCAAAAAAATCAGAGCGGGAGGCATTATCGGACATCATGAAATTTTATTTGGCTTTCCCTATCAGACGGTTCGTTTAAGGCACGACTCTATTTCGAGAGAAGCTTTTGGTAACGGCGCATTGTTTGCCGCCATGAATATTCTCAATAGAGAAAAAGGTTTTTATACGATGGAGGATTTATTGATACCCTATTTTAATCTAATAAGCCCGTAGCTTATTCCGACCTACGCAACAAACCCCGCCCTTATATCTTGCTAAAATAACAGTTAGAATAATCATTCGAGTTTGCCCCTCAATTCTCTACGGGACTGACCGAGTTACACTCATGTTGAATCACCATTCCAGCCAAAGCGGTGTAGGTTGGGTTGCCGTCTTTTTGGCAACCCAACACAACCACACACAATTATAATTTGCTCATCGTTTTTGTTGGGTTGCGAAAAGATGTAACCCAACCTGCTGACTGACTATATTTCGATTTCTTCACCATTAAACTTTTTCAGAGTGAGTGTTGGTAGTTTTGGGTGGGCATTGCGCCAATCTTTGAGAATGGATATACCCACTTCTTCACCTAACAGCAAGCCGTCTGTACCATCGCTACGATAGTGAACGCCAGCCCAATCACGTCCCAAAGAAATATTAGATGCCAGTTTGTTGATTTCCCCACCAACGGTTAATACTTCGTCAGCGGCTTCTAAAGCCTTACCACTATAATTTGGTTGGACTGGTGAAGGTATCTCGGCATCTTCTTTGAAGAAGGCTTTCAACACGGTTGCACAGGCACCTGAAATGGTTGCGTGTCCCGCTGGATAAGCTGGATGCGTTGGCGCACCTTCTGGGTAAGCCATTGGTAGTAATGAGTTACTATACTGATTCCGAACTTTCATCAGAATAGGAGAGGACTTAAATTGTGCGTGTAATAGGTTTGGATTATTTTGTGCCAGACCTCCGTATTCTTCTGGACGTAAACGACGGTGAACATTCCATTTTTGAAACCATGCAGCTCTTAAACCAGCGTTAGCTGCTCTAGCTACCATATCGAGAATTTCACCAGCACCCATATCAATAAACGCGCCCTGTCTAGCGGCAGTTTTGTATGGATTGCCGTCATCCCAAACATTAGTTCCCCAGCCTAACAGAATCAAGGCAGCATTTTGATAGGCTTGATAAGTGAAATCCTTATGAACATATCTGGCTAAGTCACGTCCAGTTACAATATACCGTTCTGGTGTAGTGGTAACAGTTGCAGTGGGTTTTTTCCCATTTTGAATATTTAACCATTCTGAATAGGAGGTCATGAAATTTTGTCCAGATTTATAACCCATATATCGTTGATCAACAACTTTCGGTCCCTCCACAGGAACATCTTTGTAGAGAAACTGGGAAATATACGGTCCTACTTGATCACCCTCGAAAACACCTCTAAACAGCATCGCAGGTGCTGTTGGGCCATGAAAATCAGTGAGACCGGCTAATTGACCAGCAGCGTGGGCGATGTTTGAATCGCTAACATAATCGCTGAACGCAACATCTCGTAACAGAGCTTGAGCATAAACCTCAACCATTTCACCAGCAGCTTCTGCACTACTCAAAGCAGGTGCGGCTCTTGTGGCATAATCATGTGAATCTCTTCCTTCTAAATCGTAAACTTGCGCTGCTAACGGATTAGCCAGTTTGACTGAGCCACCAGAAGGCACTTGTTCAAAAGCTTCAAATGTGCCTTCTGTTATAGCATTACGCAATTTATTATAAGCCGCCGAATCAACCACCCCATTATTATCGTGAGGAAGCGTTTTGTGAAATTGTCCGGCAAAGTTCGCAACCCCATATTCATCACCGTTAGTCAGATGCTGAGATGGAGGGTTATTAAAGTTAGCATTGGCGCGATTTATGCGGTAATCGGCGGCTTCTTGATGTCTTTGTGAGGCTGTCAACGGATCAAGCACATCGGCAATTGCTGGTGTTGCTAGAATTGCCGTGATGGCAGTGATTAAAATAGTTTTTTTCATCATGTGAATTCCTTATTGAGTTAATTACAGTCGATTCAGAACGTTAAGAGCAGTGAACTACCCAAACAATAGCAAAAGGTATGCCGTAAATTTAACTTATTGAAATATAATAAATTACTTATATTTTAAATTTTAACACCTATTAAAAGTGCGGCTTTTGCCGTAATTACCACGGCAAATCACACAATGATTCAATATCCATTAAGTTTGTAACTCGTAGAGATAAGGATGGGTAACACGCAGTGAAACCCGTCGTACACAACTGAGACACAAATCCCGCCCTTATATCTTGCTGAAATAACGGTTAGAATAATCATTCGAGTTTGCCCCTCAATTCTCTACGGGACTGACCGAGTTACACTCATGTTGAATCACCATTCCAGCCAAAGAGGTCATTATGTTACATATCAATTTAAAAAAACTCACCTTGCCATTATGTGTTTGTGTCATGTCTGTGCTGGTCACGCCATCGGTTGTATTGGCGGAAGAAACCGGCCCCGTAGCCGCGACTAAAGCAGCGGATCAAAAAGCTGCACTGGCAAAAAAAGCAGCGGAAAGAGAAGCAAAAAAGGCAGCCGAAGCAAAAAAAGCGGCTGAAGCAAAGCTACCTGCTACAGAACCAAAAGCGACTGAAACACTCGTACCTGTTGAAACACCAAAAGCCGCCGAGACACCCGCACCTGCTGAAACACCAAAAGCCACCGAGACACCCGCACCTGTTGAAGAACACAAATAAAAATAGATCGTAGTAGTCAGTCCATTTTATTATGACGACGTGATAAAGACCTGCGAGGTTTCTAAAACCTCGCAGGTCTAAGTAACCTTACCCGTCATAACTATACTGACGGTGTATTAGGTCGGGTAGAGTAACAGCGCAACCCAACACAACCCGCTACGGACTGCCACCTGAACACGCTTATTCCGTTCTACCCAACTATACATTTTTAATTCTTGAGAACCTTTGATGAAAAAAATTAATGCCAGCGTGGTGATTCCCAGTCATCGTTTTGATGCGCCGAGTATGCGCCGTTTGATTTTGACGGTGGATTTATTCTTGAATCATGGCTTTGAGGTGGTGATTGCTGACAATTCGGGTTTTATAGAAAAACAACGCACCTTACGCGAGGAGTTCGGTGATGTGATTGTGTTTGCTGAAACCGAAGCTGATTGTAAGGCGATGGATAATTTTTTAGCGGCTTTTGCGGCGGCAAGTCGTGACTATATTGTGTTTGCCACTGATGATGATACCTTTTTCCCTGTGGGTATCGAGGCACTGGCAACGGCGATAGCCAATGCAACGGATGAAGCCGGTTTTTGTGCGCCGACGGTACGTTATGCGCATGAAGGCACGAGCATTGCCAACGCACCTGATTTAAGCGGTGAGTCGTTGGCGGAGCGATTAACGCAATGGATTTTTTGTGATATTGCGGTGAGTTTTTACGGTTGTTATAGTCGCAAAATCTGGCAACGGTATTTTAATTTTGCTCGTCAGCATCCGCTTAAGTTTGCGCATCACGATCAATTATTGCGTTTTGTGTTGGCGGATTCGGGGCGGATAGCAAGTCTTAATACGGCGTGGTTTGCCTATGATTATAGCAATTGGTCAAATGGGCAGATTGCTTATCAGTCGTTAGAATATTACTACACCCGAGTGGGTTTTGACGGGCGCATGATTGTGGTCAATTCTTTGCTGGAAGGCTTGGAAGGCGTGTTATGCCAACTCAGACTGGATGAACTGGCGGGGCGGGATTTTCAGGGTGCGGCGGTCGGTCATTGGTGGAGCGGGTGTCTGGATTCATTCCGACAGGTGATTGAGCTTAATCGCACAGGCTTAAGTCCTGATTTATTGCAGGCACTGGAGCCGTTGGTGACCTATCTGAATACGTCCAACGATACCAATGTCTATCAGGTTTTACAGTTATTGGCTGAGTTTCTCACTGCCGTGTACGGCACGGATGGCGGCTTGCAGCATTTTTGGTTACATCAATCGGCGGACAGTTTGCGGGTTGAATCAGTGGCTTAGTGACACAGACGTTTAATCGGAAAGTGGCAGCTAAAACAACTGCCTTTGCCCAGTTCGCTGTTAATCACTAATTGGGCATCGTGACGCATGAGAACGTGTTTGACGATTGCCAAGCCTAAACCCGTGCCGCTGACTTTTTTCTGGCGTTTGGTTTCCACACGATAAAATCGCTCGGTAATACGGCTGATTTCTGATTTGGCTATGCCCTCGCCTTTATCTTCTACCGCTAACACTACGCCGCTATTATTTTTATACCAACATACTTTAACGACGGAATCATCAGGCGAGTATTTCAGCGCGTTGCCCAATAAATTGGTAAATGCACTGCGCAGTTCCTGCTCGTCACCCATGATGCTGCTATCGGTTGCCAAGGTCAGTTCTATGCGTTTATTGGACAGCGTATCGCCTTCGCGACAAATCTCGCCTAATAATTCAGGCACATTCACACACGCGGATTTTTTCTGCTGCGATTCAAGACGGGTTAATAATAATAAATCATCGACCAGATGCTGCATCCGTTCCGTTTGCCCCAGCATTTGATGGAAAGAAGCCGTTAATACGGGCGAATCACCATCATCCATATCCTGTAAAGTTTCCAGATAGCCTTTTAAGACCGTTAATGGCGTGCGTAATTCATGGGATACATTGGCGACAAAATCCTTGCGCATCCGTTCCATGATTTTAAGTTGCGTGACATCTTGCGCAATGAGTAAGCGCAAGCCCGCGCCATAAGGCACGATGCGTACTGATAAAGTAATGTGATGATTAACGGGCGAAGGCACAATGACGGGTTCGGAATAATCGCCTGAGCTGATATAACGAATAAATTCTGGAAAGCGAACCAGATTAGGAATACGTTGTCCTTTATCATTTTGCTGGAGTCCGAGTACATCCCGCGCCGCTTTATTCGTCCATTCAATTTCATCATTCGCGCTCAGCACAACCGCCGCATCAGGCAGGGCTTCGGTGGATTGACGAAACTGGTCTATCATTTTTGAAAGTTTCTTTTTACGCTTTTTGTTGTTTTTTCTCATGCGGTAGACGTGATAATAAATTTCTTCCCATACACCGCTGACCTTAGGATGAGCACCACCCGACATTCTACCCAGCCATTTTTCAAAGCGGTGGATTTGAATAACCTGATGAATGAGCAGGCATAAAACCAGCAATAAGGTCAGGTGTAGAAACCAGCCTGTAACCCCGCCGACGATGGTGACGACAACAAACAGCAGTAGCGCAATGGTTATTTCTTTGTGCCAAGCATTCATAAATCTTAATCTATTAGGGAAAACCGATAACCAAAACCGCGTACTGTCTGCACCAGCTCTTCCCGATTGTGTTCAGCCAGAATTTTTCTAAGGCGGCGAATATGCACATCAATGGTACGTTCCTCAATGTACACGCTGCGTCCCCACACTTGATCCAATAATTGGGTGCGGCTATACACTTTATCAGGATGGGTCATAAAAAAGTGCATCAAGCGAAATTCGGTGGGACTGACTTCCAATTGCTGGTCGCCCACAGTGAGTCGATGTTGTTCAGTATCCAGTGTTAAATCGCCCAGCACAATGGAGGTCGAACCTTGTAATTTACCCGTTCTGCGCAACACGGCACGAATACGCGCCACTAATTCTTTAGGCGAAAACGGTTTGGTAACGTAGTCATCCGCGCCAATTTCCAGCCCGCGTACTTTATCTTCTTCTTCGCCGCGTGCAGTCAGTAAAATAATGGCGATGTCCCGATACATGGGCTCTTTTTTCAAGCGTCGTGCCCATTCGACACCGCTGATACCGGGCAACATCCAGTCTAATAAAATTAAATCAGGCAGGTCTTCCTCCAGAGCTTTTTGTGCTTCTTGCGCGTCAGCCGCCGCAATGGGTGAAAAACCAGCTTGCTCAAGTACCATGATTAACATGGCTCTGATAGCGTCTTCGTCTTCAACAACGAGAATATTACAATGGGTCATAATTTGAATAGGAATGTGCTTAAATGCGATATTGTAGCAGGTCGCATATTACTCCTTTATGACAGAAACAACCAAGTCACGAACATTTGTAATGTCTGGTTTTTCATTTTTTAGCTGTCAACAAGAATCATAATTTCTTGACTTACAAATAAGAATCATTATCATTTAGATAAAAGAAAATCCAATTTGGTTTCGATATGGAAAATAACTTAGTACACATCGCCATTTCACCCAACGCTTTAGCATCACTCATTAAAAGTGGATACATTCATGCGGTAGATTTTAAGTGTCTGGATGCTGATTCAAAAAAAACGGTTTGGAAATTATTTTTAACCGCAGTGAAATCAACAATGAAAGAATCATCTGAACATTAAGGGAAAACAGCTATGTCTGATAATGATCAACAAGAGGTATTATTAATGGCTATTGAATATTTGAAAGTTCAATATGAATCCTTGCAAAATCCCTGCATTGCTCTGCTTATTGCTCGATACTATTGTTTACTTTCAGCTTTAAATATTGCTAAGAGTAAGCAGGAAAGTTACGCCAAACATTCAAAGTCATGGCTTACTTGCCATATAAGCAATCAAAAACATTCCCAAAAAATGCAAAATCATCTTCATGATATTGTTCAATTTCATGAATTCAATTCGTTAATACCATAAAGGAAAAACTGTGGAACAAAATATAACGCTTAGTGAAGAAAACAACACTGATAAAGCGTCATTTATTAAACTAAACTCAACGCTTTGTTTTTTAATGACAAAGTTTAATAGTCATCAATGCCCACAACTTTCTCAATTCATTGTCAAACATATTGCCCTGTTAGTTGAACACCCTGATGTGGCTAGCTCAGCCAACTGTCAAACCCTATACTTACAACTACTTCAGCAATGGCAAAGCATAACAACATCATTGTTGGAACAAAGAAAAAGTTTTGCTCTAAATAAGAAGCATATTCATTGATTACCAGTTGTATTGGCACTTGTGATAACGATAAAAAAAGGAACGATAAGTAAAGAAGAATTATAATGGTGGGTAGAGTTCAACAGGTGTTCTATCCGCTTAGCCTTTCTGCTAAGATACTCGCCCGAATTCACACACTTCCACTAAAAATTTCTGGGTAATAATTATGGCCTTTGTAGTCACTGAAAATTGTATTAAATGTAAATTTACTGATTGTGTCGATGTATGTCCTGTCGATTGCTTCCATGAAGGGCCTAACTTTTTAGTTATTGATCCCGATGAATGTATCGACTGCACTTTGTGTGAGCCAGAATGCCCTGCCAATGCTATTTTTGCTGAAGATGAATTGCCAGAAGGGCAAGAGCATTTCATTGATCTGAATGCTGAATTAGCCAAAGAATGGCCGCTGATTACCGAAGTACAATCGCCACTGCCTGACGCTGATGAATGGAATGGCAAAGAAGGCAAATTAGATTTGCTGGAAAGATAATCACTCATTGCATCATTTCCCGCGCGGGCGAGACTGTAAAAGTATTTAGGTGGGAGAGGCTTTAGCCTCGAATGCGAGGCTAAAGCCTCTCCCACCCTGTCGCACGGGAATGCCGCTCAGACGCTCCAGCGTCACGCAACGCAAGGACAGCGTTGCTGGATGAATTCCCACGCTGGAGCGTGGGGACTATAAATCTCTCACATTATGCACGCTGAATCCTGTACTTACGTTATCTTTGGTGCTACGGGCAATCTGTCCCGTATCAAATTAATGCCCGCTTTGTATCATCTCGATGTCGCTAATCGGTTACCGAAAGGTACAAAAATTCTCGCCATTGGTCGGCGACCTTGGGATCAACAAAAATGGTTGGCTGAAGTTCATGAAATGATTCAGGCGAAAGCGAAAGAAGCCATTGATGAGGTGGTATTCCAGCGTTTTTGTGATCGCTTGTATTATCATCAGGGCGACATACAGCAAGAACAATGTTACAGCGAATTGGCAAACACACTTAACGATAAAGCCAATAAATTCCCCAAAAATATCGCTTTTTACTTGTCCATCAGCCCCTCCGATTTTGGCAAAGTGATGGAAATGCTAAGCAATCAACATTTATTTGATGAAGATTCAGGCTGGCGACGGGTGATTATTGAAAAACCGTTCGGCTACGATTTAGACAGCGCACAAGCCTTGCAAAAACGCATTGCTCACTATCTCACCGAAGAACAAATCTACCGTATTGACCATTATCTTGGTAAAGGTATGGTGCAGAACGTATTGGTATTCCGCTTTGCCAACGTCATGTTAGAACCGCTGTGGAATCGTAATTACATCGACCACATTCAAATCACCCACTCGGAAGAACTGGGTATCGACAGTCGCGGCGATTATTACAATGGTTCAGGTGCAATGCGCGATATGTTGCAAAGTCATTTATTGCAACTGTTGACGCTGGTAACGATGGAGCCGCCTGTGTCCATGGAAGCCGAATCGTTGCGTGATGAAAAAGTCAAAGTGTTAAAGTCCATCCGCCCCATCCCCAAAGAAGCGGTACACGGTCATGCGTTTCGCGGTCAATATGCCAAAGGGCATATCAACGGCGAAAAGGTCAACGGCTATTTGCAGGAAGACAACGTCCCCGCCAACAGCGTCACGGAAACCTATGCGTCTATGAAACTCTATGTGGACAACTGGCGGTGGCGCGGTGTGCCGATGTATTTGCGCACGGGTAAACGCATGGCAAAAGCCCAATCTATTATTTCCATCTGTTTCCGTCATCCGCCGCTGCAGTTTTTCCGTGATACCGCTGTGCAGTGCATGAACCCTAACTGGGTGATACTGGGTATCCAACCCGAAGAAAGCATTCGCATTGAAATGACCGTCAAAGAACCCGGTCTGGAAATGCGTACCCGTCCCAGCAGTCTGGATGCCAGTTTCCGCAATGAAGATGAACAAGCCATTGATGCTTACGAAGACCTATTATTAGACGTGCTTAAAGGCGACCGCTCACTGTTTCTGCGTTTTGATGAAGTGGAATATGCGTGGCGTATTGTTGACCCTATCTTGCAAACATGGGCAATGGAGCGCGACTACATCGCCACCTACCCCGCAGGATCATGGGGGCCAGAAGACAGCCGTTTATTTGATAAAGAAGCCCAATATTGGCGAACCAACCTAACCCCTGAGTGTAAATAAATGCAGAAATCTATTAACTGGCATCGTTTTGATACTGCCGATCAAGTCGCTACAGCGGCAGCTCGACAGATTATTGACGCAGCACAGCAAGCCATCGCCGATCACGGCACGTTTAAACTGGTTTTAGCAGGTGGTACAACCCCTGAAAAAGTCTATTGCTTACTGGCCGACACCAATGCCGATTGGGCAAACTGGATTATTTATTACGGTGATGAACGCTGTTTACCTGTAGGACATCCTGACAGAAACAACGTATTGGCTGAACAAGCGTTTTTGAATAAAGTCTCTATTCCAAGTGAACAGATTTTCACTATTCCCGCTGAATCCGACCCTGTCACAGCGGCTAAAGACTATCAACCCATCGTTGCCAATGCCTTACCGTTTGATATGGTGTTATTGGGTTTAGGCGAAGACGGACATACTGCCAGTCTATTTCCTAACCATGTTCACAATGAAGATGAGCTGATGCACCCCGTATTCAACTCACCTAAACCACCTTCTGAGCGAGTTTCCGTGAGTGCAAAAGCCTTAAGTGATACCACGCATTTAGTGTTTTTAGTAACTGGCGAAAACAAGCAGGACATCGTAAAAGCATGGCGTGCAGGTGCAGATTTACCGATTGCGACCATAGAACCTGAAAATGCGATTGATGTGTATATTGATAGCGCGGCAGATAACGCCTAGCCATTAACGTTAGTTCCCAAGCTGGAGAGACTGTGAAAGTATTATTAAATAATCCACAAAACAGTTTTTGAATTTTGTAAGTTATTGTTTTTATATAATGTGGGAGGGGCTTTAGCCCCGAAAAGCGAGGCTAAAGCCCCTCCCACACGAATACTTTCACAGCCTCTCACGCTTGGATACTAGCGCAAACCAAAGCCAAAACTATTCAAGACTAAACTTACAATTCTTCGCCCAATCCTCCTTATTTTTCGCTTCAATACAATTCAACGCCTCTTTCTGAGTCAGAATAGTCGTACAACGACGGACGATTTTTTCCTTTTCCCCTGTCGCACTTAAAATTAAATTAATACCCGTTGATGACAGCGATTTCATTAAATCATTGGCAATAGGATCGCTTGTGGGGTCAGCTTGATAATTCAAGGCAATCAGATGATCGTACAGTGTTTCACATTGCGTAGGTGTTGCAGGTTCAAAATATTCGCAACCGACCAGCAGTAACGGCATTAATACTAAAAGACGAAGCAACATCATAAAAGACTCCTGAAAATAAATGACAATCAACGAACGGGCAGATTGCGGTTTGTGGCTACATTGTGTGCTGTGAATGCCACGCATTGCAAGTCTGTTCAATCAATGCCACCGCATTCAACACCCCTTGCGTGGGTGAAATATTCTGTTTGGCGTAGTGCGCAAAGCTTGCCATTTCATCGGCGTATTCAGAATACAGTACCGCTTTCAGTCGGTCTGCCAATTTTTTCGCCGTTGCGTGTTTGACGGGTAATGGCGCGGGGGCTAATCGCGAGCATTGTAATTGATAGCCCCAAAATAATTGTTCATCCATAAAAGGAATAACCACCGATGGACAACCGCTCAAGGTCGCGGCATGAGACGTACCCGCACCGCCATGATGCACTACTGCCGCGCAATATTGAAATAGCGGTTGATGCGGATGTCGTCCGATGAAAAACACGTCGCCTTGTTGCGTCTCCGCTGGATAATTAGGCGAACTGGTTTGAATAATGGCACGGCAACCCGCCAACCGCGCCGCATTAATAAATAACTCCATGCTCCATTCAGGAACGGCTTGTTGCAAACTGCCAAACGTCATATAAACAGGCTTTTCACCTGCATCTAAAAACGCCTGCAATGCGGGCGAGGGTTGCCAGTGTTCGGCGCGTTCGGGTAAATTCAAAAACCCACACAATTTATTAACCGCCTGCCATTCATTTTGTAATGGACAAAGAAACGCATCCACCGCCACCAGATTCAGTAAATCTGAACTCAATAAGCTGTCAAAAACGTGTTTAAACGGCGGCATACCTTCGGCAAACCATAAGCGCCTCAGGCGTTTTTTTAACAGCCAATCAAAAATCGCGTTCAGTAATCGCCACTGCCAGCGGTTGATGACACGCCCTAAATCAGGAAAATGAAACGGCGGATGACTATCGGTTGGAATCGCCGCGTGGCAAAAGGTCACGCTGATATGCGGTTTATTCTGTTTTTTAGCGGCGAGTTTTAACGGATATAAAAAATGATGTCCAATGACCACATCATTGTCTGCGGCTAATTGCAGGGATGCCTGATAAATTTCTGCTTCATAAGGAAAAAAACTAACTTCCAGCAAGGCGATTAACCACTGCAAGGTATTCATTTTAAAAGTACGCTGGGCAAAACCTTCCATATCAAAATCAATCCGTGCGGGAATTTGCCGATAATTAATCGCCAACGTCTCGCAGGTTTCTTGATAACTGCGATTATCAATGCTGCTCACCACTAAAGTGACGGTATGCCCCGCGTTTTGCAAACCGTCTGCCAGAGCGATTAAAGGGCGAATATCACCATTTGAACCCCACGTTTGTATGCCTATTTTCATGATGAGCGCTGGAGTAGCCAAATTAAAATTAAACGTCTTTATAACTGTTCGCGTAACAGTTGTTCAAATTCCTGTGCGGGTAATGGTCGGCTTTTGATATATCCCTGATAACTGTTACAGCCTTTTTCTTGTAGAAAAGCCAATTGTTCTGGGGTTTCTACTCCTTCCGCTAACACTTTAAAACCCAGTATATGCCCCATTGCAATAATGGTGGATGCGATTGCCATGTCGTCTTGTTGGTACGGAATGTCATCAATAAAACTTTTGTCTATTTTTAGCGTGCTAACGGGAAAGTGCTTGAGATAAGCCAGTGAGGAATAGCCCGTACCAAAGTCATCAATAGCAAGATGTACGCCTAGCTGGCGTAGATTATTCAACATAAACAGGGAAGTATCCTGATTATCCATCAAGCCACTTTCGGTGAGTTCCAATTCCAGATAGTGTGCGGGAAAGGCGGTGTCTTTCAGTACCTCAACAACCAGAGCAATCATATCGCTATGCCGAAACTGATGAGGAGAGATATTGACAGCCAGCACTAAAGGCGGTAATCCTGCATCCAGCCATTGTTTACCCTGACGACAGGTTTCACGCAATATCCATGCACCTATGGTAGCAATAAACCCGTTTTCTTCAGCAAAGTTAATAAATTGCCACGGTGAGGTAAAACCCTCTATCGGCTGTTGCCAACGAATCAAGGCTTCGGCACCGATAATTTTACCCGTAGCAATATCTACTTGCGGCTGGTAATACACCAATAATTCTTCTCGTTCAATCACCTGTCGCAAACGCTTTTCCAACTCGATATGTTGTCGCGCGGCAATGGTCAACTCTTCAGAAAAATAAGCATAACAATTACGACCACTGTCTTTGGCTTTGTATAACGCGGCATCGGCATGATCCATAAGGTGTTCTGGCGTTGTACCGTGTTGCCCATACACACTGATACCAATGCTGACACCTATGTAGACTTCATACTCCGTGTCCATATTCAAATAAAACGGTTTTTTAAAACTGGCAATAATATTTTCGGCGATATGCGCCCCGTCATCGACATGGTTAATACTATCTAATAAAACAGTAAATTCATCACCGCCTAAACGCGCAATCATATCGGAATTATTCAGGTGTAACGATAAACGATTAGCCACTTGCTGCAACAATTCATCACCTGCCAGATGCCCCAAGCTATCATTAATAGATTTGAAGTGATCTATATCCAGCATCATTAATGCCATCAGACCGCCATTATTTGTGCAGAGATTAATACCAAGCTGTAAACGCTCCAACAACAAGCGGCGATTAGGTAGCCCCGTTAATGGATCGTAAAATGACAGTTGGCGGATTTGCTCTTCAGCGGATTTGTAGTTGGTGATGTCGGTCATGGTGCCGATGTAATGAATGGTCACATCTTCATTTTTGACGGCGGTGATTGTTAACCATTCAGGATAGACTTCCCCATTCTTACGCCTGTTCCACACTTCGCCCTGCCATGCGCCCGTGTTTTCAATGCTTTGCCACATTCCACGATAAAAATCGCTATCGTGACGACCCGATTTAAGAAAGCGGGGATTTATACCGACAACTTCGTCGCTACTGTAACCCGTTACTTCGCTGAAAGCTTTGTTGACACGAATAATAATGTTGTCAGCCGTGGTAATGATAATACCTTGTTGCGATTCAAACACTGATGCCGCCAGTGTGAGTGCGGCGTTATTTTCTTGTAATTGCTGATATTGGCTATGAAGACGCAGAAAAACATGAACCTTGGCTTTCAAAATATGATCGTCCAGCGGCTTAGTCAGATAATCGGTTGCGCCTGCCGTATAGCCGTGCATTTTGTCGCTGTTTTCTTTGTAGGCAGCCGTTAAAAAAATCACGGGCGTGAACCGTGCGGGCATCGGCGCGTAGTTGCTCACAGACTTCATAGCCATCCATTTCAGGCATTTGTACGTCGAGTAAAATCAGTGCGTAGCCAGTTTCAATGACCATGCTCAAGGCATCAAAGCCATTGCTTGCTTCGTGTAAATCGGCATCCACGCCTTTCAAAATGGTGCGTATGGCAAAGCGGTTGCTTGGATTATCATCAACAATTAAAATCTTGGCTCTTTTCATCATTATTTTTCATCCACCGAAACTAACAAACTCATCATATCTTCTACGCCAACAACATAATCCACATCAACTTTTGCAATGATGGCATCAGGCATGGTGTTAAATTCCGCCTCCAGTGGATCTAATACGATACACAAGCCGCCCAGTTGTTTGACAGAGACCATCCCATCAGCACCATCAGAATTCGCGCCGCTGAGTATAACGGCAATCAGACTGCTATCAAACGCTTCCGCCGCACTTTTAAATAATACATCAATACTGGGGCGCACAGATTTAACAGGCTTGTCCTCTGATAAGGAGAAGGTATGAGGCAGTTTTTGTTCAACCCGTAAGTGATAATCAGGTGGCGCGACATAAATATGTCCCGCAACAATCAGCTCTTTGTCTCTTGCCATTGTCACGGGCAAGTCGGTCGCGGCACCCAGTGTATGTGCAAGATGACTTTCACACCCTTGAAGCAGATGCGCTACGACAACCACCGCTAACGAATATTCTTTAGGCAAGGCAGCTAATAGTCGCTTTACCAGCGGTATGCCGCCTGCTGACAAACCGATAACTAACATTTTATACATTAGGATGTCCCGATACGTTTACGATATAACTGCAATACACCATCTAACAATTCCAATTGCGGATGTTTTTCGGACAGGTCTACAATATATTCAGCCCTTCCCAGCAATAAATAGCCGCCACGCTCCAGACTGCGCGTCAGTAAATTAACAACGTATTCTTGCAGTGCGTTCCCAAAATACAGCAACACATTACGACACACCACCAACTGCATTTCTTTAAACACATCGTCAACCACTAAATTATGCTGAATAAATTCTATCGGCTGTTTAAATTCGCTACGAATGCGAATGTCACTCTCTGTTTCAACAAAAAAATCAGTAAAATTACCAGTGCCGCCTGCCTGTAGATAATTATCGCTCCACTGTGGTTTATGCTCTATTGACCAGCATCCCAACCGCGCTTTATCGAGAAATAACGGATTAATATCGGAACTGAAAAGTCGGCTTCTTTTTAATAAACCTGCTTCATGTAACAGGATGACTAAACTATACGCTTCTTGTCCATAGCCACAACCCGCTTGCCAGACGTTGATGCGTGGAAAACTGGCAAGTTGCGGCAACACCTTGGTGCGTAAATAATCCCAAACGACAGGATTACGGAAAAAATCTGAAGTCGGGACAAAAATATGATTAATCACAGTTTGTGCGACAGTTTCATCATATAGCACTATCGGTATCAGTTGCGATAAATGCTCAACGTCAAAATAAGAGGTCAATTCTAATAAACGCCGTTTTAACGAGGCTCTGGCATAACCCATGAAGTCATAGCCGTAGCGTTCTTTAAGTGCGTACAGCAGCAAGTTGACCTCTACATCCTCGATGTGGTGACTATTCCATTTGGGCAAGGTGGTCATGACAGCTTATTCACTAATTCAATAAGGATATTCACATCAACAGGTTTAGCTAAATAAGCATTTGCACCCGCTTGCAAACACAGCGTGTCATCGCCCTGCATAGCTTTTGCGGTAATGGCAATAATCGGTAATTTGTCATAACCTAAGGCGCGAACACGGCGTATCAACTCATAACCGTCCACTTCTGGCATCATAATATCAGTGAGCATGACATCAAAACCTGTTTGTGCCAGTCGCTCCAGTGCCTTGATGCTGTCAGGTGCGACCTCGACTATAAATCCCTTGCTTCTTAACACCTTGGTGAGTGCATATAGATTACGCGCGTCATCATCCACCAGCAGTAATTTTTTACCCGTTATCTGCTCAGAATATACCGCTATTGCACGGTCAGTCTGGTGTAAGGCATATAATACTTCCTCGCGCAAACGGACGCTCGATGCGTCCTTGGTAACGATACTTTCGGTCACGCCTTTTAGTTCAAACACTTCATTTTCGGTCAACTCACGGGCTGAATAGATAATGATAGGCGGCGGATTGAGATATTGCTGCGCTTGTTTCAGCCAGTCAAAACCGCTTATATCTGGCAGTTGCAAATCAAGAATGACAACAGCAAAGGATTGCGTTTGCAAGATCTGTAGGGCTTCGCCACCTTGTTCAACAGCAATAATGTCAAGTGCGCACTCGCTCAGCAGACTTTCGACAAATTGCCTGTCTATAGGATTGTCTTCAATCAATAAAATCTGCGGCACAGCAGTATCTTGCGTTATCTGTACCATCGTTTTCAGTGCATCAATAACGTTATCGCGCGTGACGGGTTTTTTCAAAAAGCCCAGCGCACCCCGCGTTTTTGCTTCACCTGTATCAATTGCACCCGACATAATAAACACGGGGATTTTAGCAGTCGTCTTATTGGCTTTTAAGTGCCGCAATAGTTCCATACCGCTCATTTTAGGCAGCCCCAAATCGAGCAATATGCCAGTCAGTTTTGTTTCGGTAAGTACCTCTAATGCTTGTTCAGCCGATTCGGCGGTAATAACTGTAAAGCCCAGCGCGGTAATCATGCGCCCTAAAATCACTAATAAACGGGCATCATCTTCTACCAGCAGGATATTACCAGTCGATGCAGTAGTTATTTTGGCAACCACTGGCGGTGTCTGCACCGACACTTCGTACTTCGTTTCAAGGGATGCGAACACTTTTTTCAGTCGTAACATAAATCGACTGCCCTGCCCGATGGTGCTGGTAACGCTAATTTCTCCACCCAACAATTGCGTTAACGTACGACTGATTGCCAATCCTAATCCAGAGCCGCCGTACTTACGACTGGTCGAACCATCTAATTGCTGAAACGCACCAAAAATATGCTCCAGTTTATCGACAGGAATGCCGATGCCCGTATCAACGATTTCAATCTGACAATCATCACCGATTTTGCTTATAAGAACTTTTACTGAGCCTATATCGGTGAATTTAATGGCATTGGTCAGCAAATTTGACAATATCTGTATCAACCGCTGCTTATCGGTGAACATAGTGTTGGGTAGGTCATCAGCCGTTTCTATGGTAAACGCTAAATTTTTCTTTTCTGCTTGCGGCAAAAACACCCGCTGTAAATAAGCCATCATATCCTGTAGCGAAAACGCTTCTTTGACTAATTCTAATTTTCCCGCTTCAATTTTTGACAAATCGAGAATATCGTTAATCAAGGTGAGTAATTGCGCACCGCTTTCACTGATAACGCTCGCTGATTCTATTTGGTCGGTAGACAGATTATGTTCTTCATTTTCTGCCAAACTTCTGGATAAAATTAAAATACTGTTGAGCGGAGTACGCAACTCGTGCGACATATTGGCTAAAAATTCGGATTTATATTGATTACTTCGTTGCAATTCTTCGGTTTTAACCTTGGCTTCACTAATCGCATCTTTCAGTTGTTTGCTTTGCGTTTCCAGTAATTTATTTTTTAATAATGTTTCTTCCTGTTGAGCGCGTAACTCTTCCTGACTGCATTTCAGCTCTTCATTTTGTGATTTCATTTCCTCCGATTGGCTACGCAACTCTTCGGCTTGTGCCTGCATTTCCTCATTACGGCGTTGTGATTCATCAGAAAGTTGACGAGATTCCACCAATAATAGAGCATTGTGTTCAATGACTTGCAGATTGAAAAAATATAAGCCCAAGACAGTAGAAACCGACTTAAGAAACGCATGGTATTTGGGTTGTAATGACGTGGTGACTGCCAACTCCACCACCACTAATACCTCATTTTTATACTCAATTCGAAAAATAACTAATTCGTGCGGGGCAAATTCGGCTAAGCCTGTACTGATAATAATTAACCCTGCTGGCACTGGCGATAACACTATGG
This sequence comes from Methylococcales bacterium, assembly GCA_030654015.1. Classification (GTDB taxonomy): domain Bacteria; phylum Pseudomonadota; class Gammaproteobacteria; order Methylococcales; family Methylomonadaceae; genus UBA4132. The sequence goes on from JAURYI010000023.1 coordinate 72,341, forward strand.
CTTGATTACTTTTTGCACATTGTCCCAATATACCGATACCCGGTTCAAAACAGGTGTCAGCTTGATTACTGCGTGCTAAACCGTAGGTACTGACGCGCTGATAAGCACATTCCTCCAGTAAATAAACTGCACCGACAGGTATAGTCAACAAATCGCACAATAAATGTAAAAACCGTGCTGCGGCTTTATTGACTGAACTTTCTGCTGTCACCGCACTGGTTAGTTGTGTGATATGTTCACTAATCCAATGCTCGTGTTCTACTTGTTGGGCGATAGCGTAAAAAGCTTCAGCGGCTTTGGCTATCTCGCCAATTTCGTCAGTCCGTTGCAATTCAGGGACATCGACCTGTTCACCATTGGCTAAGCGCGTCAGAGCGTCAGCAATACGACTTAACGGTAGCGTAATGGTTCTTCCGCTCCACATACCCAAGCCAACTCCGCTCCACATACCCAAGCCAACCGCTAATACAATCAAACCCGCCGCTGTGAAGACTAATGTATGCTGAAGCTCATAGGATTCGAGTAATACTTCGGTATATTCAATTTTAGCGATAAGTCCCCAGCGTACTTTATCGCCTAATGCACCAGAAAAAGGCGTGAAAGGTTTAACGCTCACTAATACGTCAATGCCACGATAATCTGGTGTGATTAGTGTAGCTGTTTTCCCGGCTAAGACTATTTTTGAAGGTTGGGCATCAAGTTGTCTTTTCAAGACAGTGCTGTCCTTACTAAAGCGAGAGTCAGTCAGCATCCAGCTGTCTTTATTAATTAAAATGACTTCACCCGTTTCGCCCATGCCCGTCTTATCCATCATCAGTTCATTGAGCTTGGCAACAGGTAATTGAATCGCTATCACACCTAAAAACTGCTGTTTCTGCTCATCAAATACGGGCATGGCAATAAAACTGGCCGCCTGCATCTTGCTGGGGGTATAGGGTGAATAATCGGCAAAACTAAGTTGATTAGGAATAGCATCTTTTAACAAAGGGATTACTGCGCGCGCTAACCCCGAATCCCGCCAAGGCCCAGCGCGTAAATTGGTAGCGAAATCAGTTTCATTTTTCACACTGAAGACCAAGTTCCCGTGTGTATCAATCAGAAACATATCCTCCCAACCAAAAGCATCATAGCGACGGGAAAAATAAGACTGGGCGATGCGGAATATTTTGTCGTAAGCCTCGATTGAACCCTGCTTTTGTGCATTTTGGTTATCGTGGATTGTTACCAGATAATTTTGTTGTAACAGCACTTGAGCATTGTCGCCCAAGTGTTGGAATTCCGCACTCAACTCACCCAACAACTTAACTGTAGTCGGCGCAACTGCCAGAATAGAAATCTGTGCTTGTTGTGTATCGACCCAACGATTCAACGCACTGTAGCGGGCTTCCAAAACTGCTGCCAATTTTTCTTTTCCCGCTGATTCTAATGCATTACTTGTCAGATAAGACGTAACCAGCAAGGCAATTATCATCGTGAATGTGGTCTTGAATAGTATTAACAACAATAATCGAGTTTGAATTTTCACATGGCTACCTATTTTTAAAGACAATTGCAAAAACAATATAACTAATAATAGCTTACAGACATTACGCATTATAAAAATGTGTAATCAGGTCAGTTGTTAGTAAAAAGTTGTTGTGTATAAGCAATTCAAACCTCTAAGGTTTATTTATACAGGCAAACTCATGCCATGACTTTTGTACTAAATAAGACCATTATCGTGGTTCGACAGACTTACCACGAACGGTTTAAAACATAATTCAATCTTTAAGATTACCCGTAATGGTTATGTAATGTGAATTCAGCTGGTACGGTTTTACTGACCTATTAATATAAAGTATATACATTATAATTTTCATTAAAATTATTGTTGAAAATTTTTACAAACTGACTTTAATACCCTTGCACCATTCGCAAATAACAATCATTTGCATCTTTATACCTATTTACCTATAATTCACCCATACAAATTACAGTTAATAGGGGTGTTAAGTGAACATATTTAATAAATCATCAATATCAAGAGGCATACTCACGGCATTAGTTGCCATGAGTACATCGGCTAATGCGTTAGAAAAACCGCAGACTATGGAGGATATGTGGAAAATTATTCAGGCTCAACAAAAGCAGATTGACGCGCTGACAGCGCAGAAAGCCGCTCCCGCACCAGTCGCTACTGCTGCTGCCGAACCTGCTGGCAAAACTCCTGCTGATGATGTCAAAAAATTGGAGCGCAAAACCGATGTACTCAGTCAGGAAGTGGAAAAATTGCGTACTAATTTATCTATTCCTGAGGAAAAAGCACTCAAAAGTGCTTACGGCTTAGGCCCTGCGGCATCGAAGGTTTATCAGGTAGGCAAAGGGCTGTCTATCGGCGGTTATGGTGAAGCCAATTATCAAGCCATTGTTAATGATGAAACCAAGCAAAAAAATGGCGATGATGCCAATTCGCATAACAACACTGATTTTGAACGCTTAGTGCTGTATGCAGGTTATAAATTTACCGACAACATTTTATTTAACAGTGAACTTGAATTTGAGCATGGTTCAACCGAAAAAGGCGGTACAGTCTCGGTAGAAATGGCGGCACTGGATTTTTTTATTGATCCGATGGTGAATGTGCGTGCGGGTATGCTGTTATTGCCGATGGGCTTTATCAATCCTATTCATGAGCCGCCGTTTTATTTTGGCAATAACCGTCCAGAAGTAGAGCGGCGTATTATTCCAAGCACATGGCGTGATGTCGGTGTCGGTATATTTGGTGAATTATTACCCAACCTGACGTATACCGCGTATGGTGTGAATGGCTTGAACGCGGCTAATTATGATTCCAACGGCATACGCTCAGGTAGACAACAAGGCAGTCAAGCCAGAGCGGAAGATTTGGCGTTTGTGGGGCGATTGGATTATGCACCCGATTTTATTTCTGGCTTATCGTTTGGCGGTTCGGCTTATTTAGGGAATGCAGGACAGAATCAAACTTTTGCAGGTCAGCGTGCGGATGCGTTCACGCAGTTATATGAAGGTCATATACAGTGGAAATATCGCGGACTGGAATTCCGTACTTTGGGTTCTTATGGGCATATTGATGATGCGGGTATTCTCAGTAAAGCTAAATCTCAAACCATCGGTTCGTCAAATTATGGCTGGTACAGTGAAGTCGGCTACGACATATTGCCGCTATTGTCAGACACCACCACCCAATATCTAGCACCTTTTTTCCGTTACGAGCATTTCGATACCATTGCCAATGCACCTGACGGTTACGCAGATGATTTGACCAAAGATAAACAAATTTACCAATTCGGCTTGCAATATAAACCTATCCCTAATGTTGTGATTAAAGCGGATTACCGTAATTTCACCGCTAAAAAAGGCACAGTACCCGATGACTTTAATCTGGGTTTCGGCTTTATTTTCTAATAATCCACGTCCACACACATTTATTTTTTATCCACGAAAGACACGAAAAGCACGAAAACTTTCGCGTCTTTCGTGCTTTTCGTGGACAGTGAAAACATTGAGGTTTTAAAAATCTCAATGGTCTGGTCTGCTATAATCAACGCCTCGTGTCAATTGAACAAAGAGTCGCTATGAAACCCCTTAAATTTATTATGTTTTTCGGGCTGCTAACAGCCGCAAGCTCCAGTTTTGCCACCGTTTTTTACAGTAAAAGTGAAGCAATGGAATTGGCATTCGGCAAAGGTACGCCTGTAGAGCAATTGGCGTTATTTCCTGACGAGCAACAAACCGCCACCATACAACAACTTGCCAAAATTAAATTAGATTCGGGTTTATTTACCTTCTACGTTGGCAAAAATCAGGACAAAATCACAGGTTACGCGGCTATCGAAACTAATACGGTCAGAACCAAACCAGAAACCCTGATGATCGTGCTGACACCCGAAGGTGAGTTGCAGAAAGTCTACACCCTCGCCTTTCATGAACCGCCCGAATATATGCCGCCTGAACGCTGGTTTGAACAACTGTATAAGCGTCCGCTCGCCGACATGGATTTTAATAAAGGTGTGGACGGTATTGCAGGTGCTACGCTCAGTACCCGCGCTAATATTGACAGCATTCGTAAAGTCATGGCTATCTATCAAGTATTAGTCAAAAAATAGAGAAAACTATGCGTTATTTTGTAACTGGCGAACAACAGCGTAAATCGTTGCTGAACGCCTTGATATTAATGTTTCTGGGCTATGTCGCTCTGTTGTGGGTCAGTAATGGCATGATGTATTTTCATCACATGGATTTAACGCCTAGCTCTGTGATTGCCTACTATCTGGGTTCTGAAGAACAATTTACCGCGCCGCGCAGTTATCAGGGTATGCTGGAAGTGTCGCATTTTCACCTGTTTTCCATGGGTATGTTGATTGTGACGCTCACGCATTTAATGCTGATGACGGAGTTCTCCACACGCCTGAAAATCTGGATCAGCGGCTTGACCTACATTTCTGCCTTAGCAGACGAAGCCGCTGGCTGGCTGGTACGCTTTGCACATCCCTTATTTGCGTATTTTAAAATTGCCGCGTTTTTAATGCTGGAGCTGTCCTTGCTCGCCTTATTAGTTGCCGTCATTGTGTCCCTGATACGCGCCCGTATTCAGTTACGGCAAAGTAACGCCGAATAATCTACCCGCCCACTCTGCGCGACTCACTTTTTTATTACCACAACATCTTTAAACGCTTATATTTCCTGATACGCGCTTGAATCTGGTCACTTATGGTAGACTGCGCATTTTCAATTGCCTATTAGTCAAAAAGGGTCATAAAGTGATGAAAATTCTGTTATTCGGTAAAAGTGGGCAAGTTGGCTGGGAATTACAACGCAGCCTCGCGCCGTTAGGTGAAGTGATTGCGCTGGACAGTAATAGCGCAGATTACTGCGGTGATTTCACCAATCTTGACGGCATCGCCAAGACCATTCGCAGTATCGCACCCGATGTCATCGTCAATGCCGCTGCGCATACTGCGGTGGATAAAGCCGAAAGTGAAGCAGAACTGGCGCGTACTATTAATGCCCTCGCGCCCCGTGTTCTGGCAGAAGAAGCCAAACGCGGTAACGCATGGTTAATACATTATTCGACCGATTATGTGTTTGACGGCAGTGGCGATACCGCGTGGTTGGAAACCGATAACACCGCGCCCTTAAGTGTTTACGGAGCAACCAAGTTAGAAGGTGAACAGGCGATTATGGACTCTGGCTGCCGATACCTGATTTTCCGTACTAGTTGGGTTTATGGTGTGCGGGGTGGAAACTTCGCTAAAACCATGTTGCGCTTAGCCGCTGAACGCGACCGTTTAACCGTCATTAACGATCAGGTCGGCGCACCTACAGGCGCGGATTTATTAGCCGATGTGACAGCCCACGCCATTCGCACCGTACAACAACGCCCCGAATTAGCGGGTCTTTATCATCTGGTCGCCAGCGGCGAAACCACATGGTATGACTACGCCCGTTTTGTCATCAGTTTTGCGCGTGATGCGGGGATGGATATTAAGGTTGCGGATGATGCCATCGTTCCCGTACCGACCAGCGCATTTCCCACCCCCGCTACGCGCCCGCTTAATTCACGATTGAATACTGGCACACTGTGTGCTAACTTTGATATAAACTTGCCCCATTGGCAAACGGGTGTGGCACGAATGCTCACCGAACTATAGGAAAATTAAATGACAACTCGTAAAGGTATTATTCTGGCTGGCGGTTCTGGCACTCGGCTTTATCCTGTCACCAAAGTAGTTTCTAAACAGCTACTGCCGATTTATGACAAACCGATGATTTATTACCCGCTCAGCACACTGATGTTAGCAGGTATTCGTGACATTCTGATTATCTCAACACCACAAGATTTACCGCGTTTTGAACAACTGCTCGGTGACGGCAGCGACTGGGGTATCAACCTGCAATACGCAGTACAACCCAGCCCCGACGGTCTGGCGCAGGCCTTTATTATCGGTAAGGATTTTATCGGCAATGACCCTTCCGCGCTGGTATTGGGCGACAATATATTTTATGGTCAGGACTTACCCAAGCAGTTGGCTCATGCCTTAAACAAAACCGAAGGCGCAACCGTGTTTGCCTATCATGTCGCCGACCCTGAACGCTACGGCGTGGTCAGTTTTGATAAACAAGGTCGCGCCCAGACTTTGGAAGAAAAACCGACTGAACCTAAATCCAATTATGCGGTGACAGGCTTATATTTTTACGACAATGAAGTGATTGATATTGTCGCCAATTTAAAACCTTCACCACGCGGCGAATTGGAAATTACCGATGTCAATCGTATCTATCTGGAACGGAATCAACTGTCGGTGGAAATCATGGGGCGCGGCTATGCGTGGCTGGATACCGGCACACATGAAAGTATGATTGAAGCCTCCAATTTCATTGAAACCATCGAACATCGTCAAGGATTAAAAATAGCCTGCCCAGAAGAAATAGCCTATAACAGTGGTTTTATTAATGCGGAACAACTGCTTAAATTAGCCCAGCCATTAGCCAAAAATGGCTATGGGCAGTATTTACTGCGTTTATTAAAAGAAGGAAATTCTCTTTAACATTATCATTATTAGCGGTTAAACTGAATAGTCACATTTTTTAAATGTAATTATTATTTCTATCTGTTAATAAGTTCATAACAATAAATTTCCGTGTATAAAAACCTGAGCAAACCTGCGAGGTTTTTATACATACGGACTTTGTGACAAGAACTTACATTTCAAATTACCGAAACTATACTATCTATATTACTGAAAATAATCGGTGCAACTATGGAATTAAACGACCTACCGCAAGAACACCAACACCCGGCAAAAATGCGAGTTGTGCCATTAGGGTTTGAAGCGGATGTTGTAGAAAAACTGGAAAAAATTTTTCAACGTGATCGCGCAGAACAAAGAGCCTATACAACTGTCTACCCTTACACAAATGAAAGTGCGGATATTCTGTTAGTCAATTATGATAATCCAGCGGCTTTAAGCGAAAAAAACGCTATTTTTGCTCGACACCCTGACCTACATATTGTAGCAGCAAGCCAAGGTGCGTTATCGGATGAGTCAATTACTTACAGCATTCATCCCTATCAGGTTCATGGCATCCTGCTTGCCGCTCGCTTACTAAGCACGCTTGATAAAGTACCTGACGATTCTGCACCTGAAGCTCAAAGCCAGACAGCAGCCCCCGCACTGGAAACCCCTGATAATTCCAGCGCAGAGATTGCCCAAAGTTATTCCGTATTAGTTGTCGATGACAGTGTATCCATACAAAAATCGCTGGAAATCAACTTATTAACACTGCAACACATTGATCACATTGACTTTGCCGACAGCGGCGAAATGGCACTGGAAAAAATCGAAGCCAAACAATACGATATTATTTTTCTGGATGTGATGATGCCCGGTATTGATGGTTACGAAACCTGTACACGGATTCGCCAAATGCCACTTTACAAGAAAACACCTATCGTGATGGTATCGGCAAAATGCTCACCTCTCGATGAGGTAAAAGGCATCGTCGCAGGCTGTACTACTTATTTAACAAAACCAGTTCAAAATGAGGCTTTTCAAAAACTCAGCCATCGTATGATGGAATGGTTGGCGAATAAAAAAACACCTCAACAATAAACTCCTCATTAAACTAAAACCAATAGGAAAAATCTCATGTCCATTCAAAAAATATTAATCTGTGACGATGCCCCTGCTGATCTTGCGAGTATCAGACAAATTTTGCAAACCACAAACTGCATCCTGATTGAAGCAACAGACGGCGCAGAAGCACTGAAAAAAGCAAAAGCAGAAAAGCCCGACGTTATTTTTCTGGATATTGTCATGCCGGGTATGGATGGTTTCGCGACCTGCCGCGCTCTACACGAAGATGCCGATACCAAACACATCCCTGTCATTTTTGTCAGCTCAAAAAACCAGAAAGCCGACAAAGTATGGGCGCAAATGCAGGGTGCTAAAGACTTAATCGGTAAACCGGGTGATGCCAAAGAAATTCTTGCCGCATTAGCCGCACTGTAATTATCAGTTATTATCAACGCTTTGTAAGAGTCAAAACTAATGGAAGCACTTCACCTCGACAATCCTGATTGGCTATCACCAACGGCTGCTTTAACACAGTTTTTACCATTAGAAACCGAGGTGATTACTCCAAATCCAACCACCCGCACAGAAAGTGTGTTCGGTTTTCGTGTGGGCAGTCTGGGATTTTTGGTGACCAGCAGCACTTATTGTGAAGTGATTGAGCAACTTCAAGTCAACCCGCTTCCCAACGTTGAAGCGTGGTTCAGCGGCTTAATCAACCTTCGGGGCGATCTTGTCCCTGTTATTGATTTGCAATTGTTATTAGGTGAAGAAGTACACGCTGACGACAAAAAACGCCAGTTATTTGCTATCGGTCAAGGTGATAAAGCAATGGCATTCTGGATTGACGGACTACCCGAAATACAAACTGATTTTACACACCCGCTGAAACAGTTACCGCCGCTTCCTGCGATATTACAACGCTGTGTATCGGGTGGTTATTTTTATAACGACCAACTTTGGTTCAATGTCCAGTTTGATGAGTTATTCAAGACATTAGGTGGTCAATACGCAACGGAAGGAACCGCGTTATGACCCAATTACCCAACGAAGAACACCATCGTTTTGTTGAAGCAGACCGCCAAAGTGAGCGGTTAGCAAAATTAAAACTCGGTCTGCGTTTATTACGGAAAGTGAAAGCCGCACACGGTGAAACGCCCCGCAGCGATTTGTTTATAGAACCGCTACACGCCGACAGCCCTGTTGAAATCTATATACAAGCGATTAGCACACTGGGCGACCAAGCCGCACTCAATACACATGACCATGATTTGCAAGATGCGTGTTTGTTGACCGAAGATGCACTGCACGAATTAACCCCGCACGAATTTGCTGTTGCCAACGCCTACCTGCACTCGGTCTTCAGCGAGTGGTCGCAGTTACCGCCGTCAGCCGCAAAACCTGAAGCAATCACCGCCTCTGATAACGATGCAATAGATAATAAGCCGACTGATTCAATCCCTGACAGCGATAACGAGCCAGACTCGTTACCCGTGGTAACAGACTGCACTAATGAAACATTAGTCCTCGGCTTGCAATTATTACAAGCATTTAAAACTGCCCACGAAACGTCAGTCAATACCCTTTTTATAGCACCGCTATCCTCTGAAAGCTCTATTGAAGACGCTATTCAAGCCATTAAAACGCTTGCCGATCAAGCGGCACAGCATGAACACTATGCCGACTTGCAGGATGCGTGTTTATTGATAGAAGAGGCACTGTATGACGTGTCAGCGGATGAATTCGCCGCTACAAAAATGGAATTATTATCCGTGCTTAACGACTGGGCATTATCAAGCCATTCAGAACCAGAAGTCAGTAGCGTAGATAACGCCGATTTTGATAATGAGCCGACTGATGTAACCGATAGCAGCGATTCTGAATCTGAAATAATCATAACGGATAACACCAGCTTTGATGATGAACCCGCTTCGTCAATCGCTACAAAAAACGCCTATATCCACTCTATTGCCACTATTGAACAACTCGCCAATGAACTCGATGCCGAAGGTTATACCTGTTTATACAGCCTGAGCCTGCTCATCACAGATGCACTGCACGAATTATCACGCCGCGCCAGTATCGCCAAAACCGACCTGCCTTCGTTGCTTGATAACTGGTTATCACTCATCAATGCCTATCGGGACAACTCTCTGGACGCTGTTCATGACATCATCAGCATTCTGCGCCATCCTGAGTTAAACATCCCCTTTGACGAGGAAGATTTTGCTACTTTCACCACCCTGCTGATTGAAGAAATTGGCACTAAAAATGCCGTAACCGAGCCTCAAGCTGACATCTCAGATGAAGCACCTGTTTTAAGTAGCGCAGCAACCGAGAACGATGATGACGAGGTTGCCGAAATACTGTCGCCGATGGCACAAGAACTGGTTGAATTGCTGGATACCGAAGCAGGATTACTGAATTACCGTTTTCTTGCCGTGTCTTTCGATGAACCGCTCGCTACACGCGCAGAACATTTACAACAGGCAAGTGAAGAATTAGATCGGCTCGCCAATGCGTCCACCATGATTGGTTTTGCAGGACTTTCCGAAGTCTGTCAACAGGTCAACGCTAATATTGCCCTCTATTTGCAACACATTGACAGCTTTACCGCCGATAACCGCGATTTACTGGTAGATTGGGTTGCTCACGTTAAAGCGTATTTACTGACATTCAGTAAAAAAGACGCAGGTAAATCCTTATTGGCGCAGCTAAGTCAGCCGAATTGGATACAGCCTCTCAGCCCCGAAGCCAGTGCCGTCTTACTGCCTAAAATGCGGGTAACAGGTTTAAACGAGGAATCTGCCGAGGAAGATACCCGCGAAAAAATCGCCACCGATGACAATATCTCGCTCGCGTTACCCGATGACGTTAATAAAGAATTACTGGATTTATTGCTACAGGAACTGCCCGCCTACACACAGCAATTTTCCGAAGCCATACAACGACTGCACGCGGGTGGCAGCTCAAAAGATATTGACGTTGCCCAGCGTATCGCCCATACCATTAAAGGCTCTGCCAATACCGTGGGCATTAAAGGCATAGCCGTTTTGACCCATCAAATGGAAGATATTCTGATGGCGTGTGCTAAAGCGCGTAAACAGCCGAATGCGGCGTTAATGAGTACTTTACTCAATGCGTCTGACTGTTTGGAAGCCATGTGTGAATCGTTATTAGGTCAGGGTGAGCCGCCACAAGATGCACAAGAAGTGTTACAGGAAGTATTGGACTGGGCAAATCAAATAGCTAAAAACGGCATTCAGGACGATGTCGATGTTCCGCAACCGCCTGTTAAACAGCCATTCCCTGTTGAAGCGAAAATTACCCAATCACCCACGCCTGAACCCGTAACACCCGCACCAAAAGAAACCCCGACTGAAAACAGCGATACTACGCCAGTCGCTATGGTGCGTGTACCGACTGACCAGATTGAGAATTTATTCAAACTGTCAGGCGAAAGTATCATTCTTAACGGTCAAATTTACGAACGGCAACGCCGCCTGAAAAATCAGCTGCAAGTAATGGAAGCGCAATTCACCCTATTGCAACAACTAGGCGCGGAATTAGAACAACTGATTGATTTAAAAGACTTGTCAGGACGCTCAACAGTCAATACAGGTAAAGACTTTGATGTGTTGGAAATGGATCAATACAACGAACTGCACACCGCCAGTCGGCGCATGGTTGAAGCCTCGGTTGATGCGCGGGAAATCAGCGTTGACATGAAAAAAGAACTGGAAACCATGAACGAAGTTCTGGAATATCAACAACGTCTGGTCATTAACACGCAAGAAGCGGTCATGCAGACCCGTTTCGTACCCGTAGGGTCTATCACTCTGCGTCTGCAACGCGGTCTCAGACAAACCTGTCGCTTAACAGGCAAACAAGGTGAACTGACGGTGCTGGGTGAAAACCTGCTCATTGATGGTGACACGCTCAGTGCCTTAATCGAACCGCTGATGCACTTATTACGCAATGCGGTCGATCACGGTTTAGAATCCGAAGAAGAACGTATCGCCATGGGCAAACCGCCTGTCGGGCAAATCACTATCGAATTTGACCGCGAAGGCAACAGTATTTTAGTGCGCTGTCGTGATGACGGGCGCGGTCTGGACTTCGGTGCGATTCGTTATACTGCCGAACAACGCGGTGATGTACGCTCAGGCGATACCGTTACTGAAGACGAATTAAAACGCCTGATTCTACGCCCTAACTTTTCCACCCGTACCCAGTCAACCCAAACCTCAGGACGTGGCGTGGGTATGGATGTGGTCAATTTTCAGGCTCTCTCTTTAGGCGGCAGCTTATCGTTACATTCGGTGCGCGGACAGGGTTTAACCGTTGAATTGCGCGTCCCATTACCCTTAAGCCGCTCACACGCGCTACTGGCGAATGCGGGTGCTTACAAAGTTGCTATCTCCAGCAAAGGTCTGACACAAATTCTGTATTCAGGCGCGGGCGAAATAAAAACCATCAGTCATGAACAGATTTTAATGATAGGCGACGATATTTATCCAGTCGTTAAACTGGAAGACTTGCTGCATATACAGGATCGCCGTAAAGAAAGACGTTCTCATGGTGCGGTTTTATTGGTGGAAAACGGCGGCAAAATGACAGCGGTACTGGTTGACTCGATTACCGACAGCCGCGAGGTGGTTATCAAGAATCTGGGCTATTACATGAAAAAAATTCATGGTTTTGTCGGTGCAACCATTTTAGGTGATGGTTCAGTGACCCCCGTACTCGACATTCCTGAATTATTGCGCGCGCCCGTTTATAAGCAGGAAAGCAGCTACAGTGCCACGACAAACACCGCAGAGCCGCGCTCAAACCAGCACAGAATATTAATTGTCGATGACTCACTCAGTCAACGCCGCGCTCTGGAACACATTCTGACTGATGCAGGTTTCCACGTCCACACGGCACGCGACGGTATTGAAGCGGTAGAGTGGCTGGCTCACAATAAACCCGCCGTTGTCGTCACCGACCTTGAAATGCCCAGAATGAACGGTCTCGAATTAGCATCACATATTCGCACTCAAGAAAGGCTGAAAAACCTGCCCATCATCATGATTACATCGAGATCGACACAAAAACATCGCCAAATGGCGGATGAAATGGGCATCGACTTCTATTTGGTTAAACCTGTACAAGATGACAACCTGCTCATCAATATACAGACACTGATCGATAAACAATCCAGTGCGGTAGCAGTCTGATGTCGGCTAATCCACTACAGGCTATCGAATCGTCGGAGTATTTTGCCAATGTGACGTTTGCTGGATTACAACTGTTAATTCCGCAAAACGATATTTATTCCTTAGAGCCAACAGTTGATATGACTCCCTGTCCTGATGTTATCGGTACGGCAGGTCAACTGCAACAAGGTAATGAGATGTGGTCTTTATACGCATTGTCATCTGATCTGAGCTTATTTGACAGCTGCCCTGACAGTTATCGCATTGCTGTTCTGCTGAAAAATGTTAAGCCATTGTATGGCTTGTTGTGTGAACAAATTGATAGCCTTGCGCGAAATCAGATCAGCATTCATCCGATACCTACAGCCATGCGCAACCCGACATCACCGCTACTGGCATTGGCTCTCTATGGCGAAGAAATAAGGTACATCAGCTCCGCAAGCGCATTATCCCGACTTTTTCCGTATTACTAAGGATAACTTATGACAGTCCCCGCTTGGATTATTTCCATTACCGATACCTTATCCGCCGCTGTCGGTGAATTTGAACTCATTCATGTGCTACCCGATTACCCCGAACTGACCACAGTACCCAAAACACCACCGTATTGCCGACAGGTATTTGTTTGGCAAAATAAAATTATTCCTGTGATGAATCTTGCTGAACGCTTCGGTCTCGAAACCAACGCGGCAGGCAACGACCACAGCGTCATGACTATTTTTGCTTACCGAACCGAAAAAACAGCACTGCCCGAATACGCCGCATTATGTCTGAATGCCACCCCAAGGCGCAGTGAAGTCAATGACACACAAGCCTGCTCACTACCTGCTGAACTATCCTCATGGACGAACTATGTCAGATGCTGTTTTCAAGACACGGAGTCTCAACAAGCGATTCCAATTTTAAAACTTGAACATTTATTTGCGTATCAAAATGGCGTGGTAGTGGGTTAAACCTGTTACTGCGATACTAATGACTACCCATCATAAAACACAGATTTAATGCACTACCACTTCATCATTGAAAAATAGGGACACTCTATGAAACAGAATATAAGTATATTTAGCCGAATGCTGCTCTGGCAGAAGTTCGTTATTTTGGGCGTACTGGCTATTGTATTAGTCATACTGCCGTTCGCTTTTTATGTGGTTGAAACCGAAAAAAAGATTGATTTGGCGAAGTTAGAAACCAAAGGTATTCCGCCTACACAAAACCTTTTAGAATTAGTGCGACTATTACAGATACACCGTGGTTCATCAAACCGATTGCTTAATGGTGATATGACAGCAGCACCAGAACGTGAAGCCGCTAAAAACAAAGCCAATCAAGTTGTCGGCGTGCTGGAAAACATGATTAAAAATGATATTGCTGATAAAAAAATGACCACAGACTGGTATCAAATTACCCAGCATTGGCGCACTCTTTATGAACAAATTGAAAACAGAAAAATCGGCGCACCTCAAGCCTTCGACGAGCATAGTAATATTATTGATGAATATCTGACATTAAGCGACAAAGTTGCCGATTACTATGCGTTGACTCTTGATCCAGACGAAAAGCACTATGCGATGATTCAGGCATTTATTTACTCCAGTCCTGCGTTGACTGAAACCTTGGGTAAACTACGCGGTTTTGGTGGCGGTCTATTAGCAGCAAAACAGGCGACACCTGCCCAATTACAAAGAATATCTGGTTTTATGGAGCTTGCCACAGCGCAACGAAAAACGGCATTAAACTCTTTAGAAAAAGTATTTAATAAAGATGCAACCATTAAAGCCTCACTAGGTGAATTAACAAAATCTGCTGGTGAAAACTATGTTATCGCCACTGGATTGACCCAAAAAGAAATTTTAGGTGCAAATCCAGAACAACTGACCTACTCACCAAGTGATTACTTTAAAGCATACACCACGACAATTGACTATTACTCAAAACGTAATGAAAAAGGGATGCAGATATTAACGGATCTGTTGAACATCAAAGCGCAAAAATTAAGAGATCAAGAAATCTACGTTAGTTCTGGATTATTACTATTAGTTTTAATCGGTTCATTAGTTACTTTTTACATCATTCGCAGTATCACCAGACCAGTAAGTCAATTAGTAGACGTTATGCAAAAACTGGCGGCAGGCGATAATGACATCCGTGTTAATCCACAAACCTTTGACGAGTTGGGTTTGATGGGCAGACAGTTCGACATGATGGTTGACCAACGCGAATTAGTGAACGCCAACATTCAAAAAGAAAACGAAACCTTAAACACCTCAATTATCAACTTACTGCAAGCGGTGGCAAAACTGTCACAAAAAGACCTGACTGTTAAAGTACCTGTATCGGAAGACGTAACCGGTCTGATTGCCGATGCGTTAAACGTACTCGCTGATGAAACCTCCAAAGTTTTGAACAGGGTTGTGCAACTGGCGGGTAATGTTGCGAACGTATCGCAACAAGTAAAAACCCAGTCAGACAGCGTTATTCTGGTGGCACAAGAAGAAAAACGTGAGGTAGAGCAATCCAACATCGAGCTTAACAACGCATCAGCAGCGATGTTAGGGGTTGCGCAACTCGCGGTTTCCTGTAACGAAGCGGCAGAAAAAGCCATTAAAAATACCGACAAAGCGCAAGAGTCGGTATTGGACACCGTACAAGGTATCACCACCATTCGTGACACCATCCGCGAAACTGAAAAACGGATTAAACGGCTCGGTGAGCGTTCGCAAGAAATTGGCGGGGTTGTAAACTTGATTAACAACATCGCTGAACGTACGCACATTCTCGCGTTAAACGCCTCTATGCACGCTGCATCAGCGGGTGAGGCAGGTCGAGGCTTTGCGGTTGTTGCGAACGAAGTACAACGATTGGCGGAAAACTCGCGTGAAGCGACCTCAAAAATCGCCGCGCTGGTAAATAACATTCAGGTGGAAACAGCCGATACCGTTATCACCATGAACGAAGCGATTGGACAGGTTGTCAAAGGAACGGATCTCGCACAACAAGCGGGTGACGAAATGCGGGCAACACGAGAAACCACAGCGGAACTGGTACAGCTGGTACAACGTATCGCCGCTGACGCTAACGCGCAAGTATTAACCACTCAACGCTTACAAGAACGGGCAGTGGAAATTACCAAAAGTTCCGAAGAAACGTTTGATAAGTTGCAAGCGCAAGGGCTGCAAACTGAACAGTTGGTGGGATTATCAAACGATCTAGTGGAATCGGTCGGGGTATTCACTCTGCCAGCTGTTAAAACAGCGGCTTAAAATTCATTCCGTAGGGTGGGCAACGCTTTTTTGCCCACCACTTTTCATCGGCAAATGGTGGGCAAACGATAAAGCTGTTTGCCCACCCTACAAACTTATTCCAACCTACCTCACTGTCAGCCAGTTAATTTCTTTAGCGGTTTGTTCACCAATAACACAAGCATTCAAATTACCCGCCATGTGTGATTTAGTCACACTTTCTGGTATCCCGATAGCCATAATCTCTGCTTTACTTTGCGGATACAAGGGCGACTGATTTGAAACCGCATAACCACTAGGGAAAAGCGGCTGACCGTTGACATCGTATTTATCAGTCGCACCAACCGTATGCAGTAACTCATGAACAATAACCACGTTGTTTTGTTCATCGTAAGTTTCCGCAGCAAACGCATGAACAATCGCAATCAAGCCTTTATCGAGTCCGAGTGAATGCTCCAGATGGCGACCAGCCACTGGCTCATGATAATAAACAAACACCCGAATACGATGCAGATTAGCGTTTACATCGGGGGTGTTTTTATAAGCCCAATAACGCAGTTTTATACTCCACGCGATAATAGCAAAAACGTTGGCATCAGGTTTAGGTGATGCAGGCGGCTGTACTGTCATCACCGCGCCTAACTGCGTTTGAGTAGGGTGGCTACTCGACTTATAAAGTAAACTTTGTTGCTTTATAAAATCATCAACAGGCTGAAATACACTGCTATCAAGTTCATTGATGTACTCATTAACACTGGAGCTATTGTTATCGCCATTAATAGGATAAATCACTACCTGCAAAGGAGTTGCCCACGATCTTGCCTGTACTTTTTGTATTTTGCTGTAAAAAGCCAAGGTGACAAAGATAGCCAGCAGGATGGTTATGCGGGTGAATTTCCACCAGTTCATAGCGGAAAATGCGCGATTTCAGGTTGCACAAATGTCTTCATTAAGAATCGGTTTTGATCCACTAGCGGTATAGATTGGGCTGCTAAAAAGCGGCAACCCAAGCTATATTTTTCGTCATTATTCAACAAACCTGCCATCACTTAATCGTAATGCACTAAATCGTAATCCAAACCGGGTTCACGTCCTTCCAGTAAATCCGTTAAAAACTTCCAGAATACATCCGCAGACGGCGGGCAACCGGGCAGTGAATAATCAATTTTTACCACTTCATGAATCGGATGCACCTGATTCAGCAATAACGGCAATTCAGGGTCGTTGGGAATCATCGGATTTTCCACGCCGATACCGTCCAGATAGGCTTCTCTTAAACACTCTTCCAGCGGTACAGAATTACGCATCGCAGGCAAACCGCCGTTAATCGCACACGCACCGACTGCTACCAGAATTTTACAATTCTGGCGAAATTCGCGTAACACATGAACGTTTTCCGCATTGCACACGCCGCCTTCAATCAAACCGATGTCGCACGGAGCGCAGTGTTTAATATCGGTAATCGGCGAACGGTTGAATTCCACCAACTCCGCTAATGGCACTAAACGCTCATCCAAATCTAAAAACGACATATGACAACCGAAACAACCCGCTAACGAGGTGGTCGCTATTCTTACTTTATTCGCCATGCTGTTCTCCTGCACTCATGTCACAAATATCATGGTGGTCGTAACGTCGTTGTCCAATCGGCACTTTAAACGCCGTGCCTTTGACTAAAATCGCCCCCGTCGGGCAGATATGCGCCGCTCTATCATCGACGTTTATATCACTGTCGCCCAAGTTGCCCGATGCGGAATTGACAATTAAATGCTTATTAATCCCGCGTCCTGCAATCGCAAATACGTCTTTGCCGTCGGCATGACTGGCACGCACACACAAATTACAGAAAATACAGCGATTGCGATCCAGTAATAAATCGGGATGCGAGGAATCAAGATCGCGTAACGCGAAAAAATGCGGGTAATGATTATCCAGCATATTCAAATGATAACCGACCGCCTGTAATTCGCAGTTGCCCGATTTTTCACACGAAGGGCAAAAATGATTGCCTTCAACGAATAACATTTGCGTGAGACGTTTGCGATCAAAATTGAGTTCTTCGGTATTATTACAAACCGTCTGCCCCTCAACTGCTGGAAAGGTACACGCCGTAGCATTACGCCCATTCACATTGACCGTACACAGTTTGCAACTGCCGTGCGGCGCATATTCAGGGTTATGGCATAAATGCGGAATATACACACCTGCCGCCGTTGCCGCTTCGATAATGGTTTGCCCTTCTTCAAAAGGGACAACTTGTCCATCTATAGTAATGTGACTCATCACTCTTCCTCCACTTGGGCTAAATGCGCGTTGCTGTCATCGCGACCACTCAGTTGTCTGGCAATCGCTAAAGCACCGTCTAAATCAAAACCCGGTTCAAAGCTGATTTGTTTAATTTTCTGATTATACAATTCGGGATACCGTTCCAGCGTGGTAATAATCGGTTGCGCGGCTGTTTGCCCCAAACCGCAATGGCTGGTGGTTTTAATCAGCTGGGCAATTTCCTGTAATTCACGCACATCACCCGACGAACCGTGACCTGTGCAGATTTTATCAAACTGTTTTTTCAGCAATGACGTACCGACGCGGCACGGTGTACAAAAGCCACAGCTTTCATGCGCAAAAAAGTGGGTAAAATTCTGCACAATATCGAAAATACTGCGGCTGGTATTAAAGATAATGAATGAGCCGCCCGTGGCTAAATCTTCAAAACCCAACACGCGGTCAAATTCAGTATCGCAAATAAATGTTCCCGAGGGGCCGCCGACTTGCACACCCAACACATCATCCGCACCGCAGTCATTAAGTATTTGCCGAATTGATGTCCCGAATGGATATTCATAAATACCCGCTTTGGCACAATCACCGCTGATACTGAGAATTTTTGTGCCTGTGGATTGTTCGGTGCCGTGTGCGGCAAACCATGCGCCGCCTTGTAGTGCGATATGCGCGGCAGCTACAAACGTTTCGACGTTATTTACCACGGTGGGTTTATTCAAATAGCCAGAGGTGACGGGATACGGCGGACGGTTGCGCGGAATACCGCGTTTACCTTCCAGCGATTCAATCAGTGCCGATTCTTCGCCGCAAATATACGCGCCCAGTCCCAGTTGAATGGTTATATCAAAATCTAAGCCCTGATCCAGAATATTATCGCCCAATAATCCCGCGCTACGGCGTTGGGCTAATACGGCTAATAAGGGTTCGTACAGGTGTAAATACTCACCGCGTAAATAAATAAAGCCCTGAGTCGCGCCGATAATCGCACCGCATAAGGTCATGCCTTCGATTAATTCATGTGCATAACTGTTTAACAGCACACGGTCTTTAAATGTACCTGGTTCGCCTTCATCAGCATTGCAGACCACATAACGTTGTGATGCCTCAGTATCGCGGCAAAACTGCCATTTCATTGCGGTAGTAAAACCCGCACCACCGCGTCCGCGTAAGCCTGCGGTTTTAATTTCGTCCAGTGTTTCCGTTAAGCCGCGTTGCAAAGCGGCTTGTAACGCCGCGCCGTGTGCCAATTCAGCGGTTAATAATAAACCTGCCTGATGAATGTTATCGTCCACCGCTAATAAATCGCTGTCCCAGTCGGACACAGATATATTGTGTTCGATAGCGGCAACCATGCGATCTATACGTTCTGGAGTCAAATAAGCAATGGCATGACCATTGACTAATGCCGCCGGCCCTTGATCGCACAAACCTGTACAGGAAGTGTTATCAATACTCACCAATCTATCTGCCCGCACCGTTCCCAATGGTGTGTGCAGTTTTTGACATAAATAATCCGCTACGTCCTGTTTGCCCAGCATAATATCGGTAATTGAATCACTGAGTAAAATGTCATAATGACCACGCGACTCAAACGAAAGAAAACTGTAAAACTCAACAACCGCGATAATTTGCGTTCTTGAAACACCTAACTGCTGAGAGATTAAGTCAACAGCAAGTTTGGGAATATGAAAATATTGTGCCTGTACCTCGCGCAATACCATCAACAGGGGCGTAGCGCAGTCCTGATATTTTTTCAGCGTGTGATTAATAAATGATTCCATGACTTCCTCTTGTTGAGTTAGGTTTTGGTGTTTCTCTCTGGTCAAAAAGCCATTGAGAGAGTAAGTTAATAGTAACACCCCACTTATTAAAATCAATGTTAGTCAACAAATCAGCCTATGTTAAAACGACTAATTACCCTGTTACTCACCTGTATATGCTTATCGTCTATTGCTTACGCGGCGCAAGTGTCCGAAAAGCAAGGCAATATCTATTACGATAATCAGCAACTGACTTCATCAGGTAAAGATAGCATGGCGGCGTTATCGCCCGATGGTAAACAAGTGGTTTTTGTGCGTGATGATGCACTGTGGTTGATGGATGTGACGGGCAACAACGCTCATGCTATCGTTGTCAGTGCTGAAAATGACGACGTTAAACAGAATTTAACCGAACTCAATAATCCCCGTTTTTCCTTGGATAGTAAGGCAGTTTATTTTCTCAGTGCCGCGTGGGTTACCTCTAATGCCGTTCATGTCGTCGATTTAGCCACTCATAAACAGCATTTTGTCACTGATGGCAACAGTTTGGAGCTTATACCTACGGGAAAATATAGAGGCTATTTGATTGTATCCAAGCACAAGTACCATCAAGGCGGCGGTTCTTATGAAGATTTTTGGCTGGTATCGCCCAAAGGCAAAGCCATAAAATCGTTAGGTGAAGAAGAGGAACGAGTGAATGCGTTTCTTAAGGCAAATTGAAGTAAAATAGCCGCGACTTGCACTATCAATTTATGTCGCTTGGGTTAGTGATAACGAAATCCATCAACATAACGCTTATTGTTGGGTTTCGTCCCTCAATCCAACCTACGAGACAACTGGAATACTTATGACGACTTGGTTAGAAACCTGCCAACAACAACTGGCACGCTTGGAAAAAACGGCGGTGTTAGCCGATAAATTAGTGACGCTAGGTAATAAAACAGGCGTAGACATTGCCCCTGAACTGCTGAAAAAACTGAACAGCGAACGCCCGCGTCTCAATCGCCAATTAGAACGTTTACACGCCAATCGCTTTGAAGTAGCGGTTATCGGTCTGGAAAAAGCGGGCAAAAGCGCGTTACTGAATGCGTGGTTAGGACAGGAAATTCTACCCTCCGCGCGTGAACGCTGTACCTTCACCAGCACCGAAATCTGGTCAGCACAAACGGAACAAGATCAATTGCTGCAAATTCAATACTACAGTCAAGATGAAATAAATGAATTGCAACAACAACGCAGTAACGCCCTATTAGGCTTGCTGGGCGAACGCGAACGCAAAGAAATTCAGGAAGATTTTGATGATACCGAGCAGAATCTCAACGCCATTTACGAATTCACCAAACACACCGAAGGCTTTAGCCAGAATTTTATTGATATAAGCGAAATCAACGAACAACTGCAAGCGGCGATTTTCAGAAACCGTGCGCAATCGCTCGCCATTAAACGCATTCAACTAAAAACCGTGCGTCTGCGTAGTGACCGTGACATCGTATTTCATGATGTGCCGGGCTTTAACTCAGGTATTTTAATGCACGCCGAGCAAGCCATAGAACGGCTGAAACATTGCGATGCCATTATTTATGCCAAAGAAATGAAACAGCCGTCTATCACTGGCCCCGAAAAAGAAATGCTGGTAATTGCCGATGCCGAAGATCCCAGTATTCGCGTCGCCGATAAAGTGTTTGTCGTCCTGACGCAAGCCGATGCCTTAGACGACCAGATTGATTTTAAAGACACACTCGCCAAACACAAAAACTACTGGCCGACCGTACCTGAACGTCGTTTATTACCCGTGTGCGCGCGGTCGCATTTGGTGGAATTCGGTATTCCGTCCGAAGACACACTGCGCCGCACCAAAAGTGCCGATGATAAAGGCAAAATGAAAAAACTGGGGATTAACGATGGTATTCCCGCGCTGAAAGAAGCGGTCAATCATTACATCGACCACGAACGCGCGTTGGTATTAGAAAAACGCTGTGACGCGCTGGTCAATAATATTCGCCAAATCGCCAGCGATATATTGACCAAGCTCGAACCGATTTACGGTACGGTAGTGGTTGATGGTGAGGCGCAAGAAGATGATTTAATCGGTAAAGAATTTAATCAATGGTGGGGACGTGAATGGCAACGCATCAAAAAAGATTTTGATGTCTGGTACGCCGAAGTCATACAAGGGCGCAAAGAAGCCGATGCAGTAGGCTCTGAACATCAGGAACTCGCCGCGTTACGCGCCGCTTATGACAGCAAGATTGAATCGTTACTTAGCGAACTGACTACTGCGCAACCCGATGAATTAAAACGCATTTATACCGCAGGCGGCGCAATTTCCATGCCCGACCCGCGTGAAGGCAATTATAAAATTCGGGAAGAATTATTTAGAGAAATTCAGAAAAAATTTGAAACTGAAATGACCGACCAGTTAGCACAAGCCCTGCAAGCGTTAATCGACCAGATTGTCCAGAAAACTCAAGCCCTGCTATGGAACACCGAGGAAGTACGCCGCACCCTGTTACATTCTCATGCCGATGAAAGTCTGGAACAGGCGCGAATTCGTCATGGCTTTCAAGTGTTGTTTTTACGTTTCAGCCGCGTCGCGGTGGAAGCCTTTATTGCCAAACCGTTGCAAGCGCGGGAACGTTTATTAAGTGAACGCGCCGCTGAAATTAAAACCTTGGAAGCCTTTTATCAGGGTGCTGATAAAGCCAAACAGGAAGGCGGTTTAACGCATTATTTGCGTTATGGTTTATGGGAAAAATTAATCAGCCCGCCCGCAACCACCCGAAGCAGAGGCAAAGCGGCAAACGCACAAGAAGCCGTCGCCGCTATCATGCCCGAAGTCATTACTATTGCTAAAAAAGTCATCGAAGAGCAACAGGAAAAAGCACCCGAACCCAACAACTTCGATGCAGTAGTAGCAGAAATCAACGGCGATTTAGCGGCGTTGGAAGATTATCTGAAAAACAGCGTGTTTTATGCGGCGGGGTTTATCACCTACTGCAACCAAGAATTAGAGCGCATTCGCAACCGTTTTAAAGAAATGGAAGACAACGACAGACAATGGATAGGCATTATCCGCACCGCTGTTAAATACGAAAAAAATCCCGCTATTCCGTACAGCATTGCCCATTCCAAACGTGATTTTCGCTTGCGTCGGGAAATTGCGTTAGAACTGAAAGAAATTCGGGAAATTTGTTTGAATGTTTATTAGTTAATTAGGTTGAAATGCACCGCAACAACCATTATTACGGTGCATTTCAACCTTAACAGGTCACCTAAAATCACAACTCATTGAATTTATTAGCTTTACAATAATGGCGTATTTATTGCTGTAACTAGCAAGTATTTGTCGCATTTCTAATAAACGTGGTTCGCCACAAATAGACGACAATAATTTCTAGTCGCGTAGGGTGGGCAACATTCTTTTGCCCATCTTTTATCCTGCAAGCGGTAAGCAAAAAAGCCGACCCTGCAACACTGCATAAATACTTCCGAATGCCAGCCATTTCAACAGATAACTTTCGTTACGACATCAACGCCCTACGCGCCATAGCCATTATCGGCGTGGTGGCGTATCACTACGGCATTACTGGCTTTAGCGGCGGCTTTGTCGGTGTCGATGTATTTTTTGTTATTTCAGGATTCTTGATTTCTTCTCACATTATCAGAGACCTGAAGCAAAGCCGATTTTCCTTTGCGGCATTTTATATCGCCAGATTACGGCGCATCTTCCCTGCCCTCGCTGTGATGTGTATGGCTTGTGCGGTGTGGGGCTGGTATTACACACTTCCGAAAGATTATCTGGCTCATACGCGCCATGAGCTGGAAGCTCTGCTGTTTGTGTCGAATACCGTATTCAGCAGTGAACGTGGTTATTTTGATGCCGCCTCACATACCAAGCCCTTATTACATACTTGGTCATTATCGGTAGAAGGACAGTTTTATTTATTTTTGCCGCTGTTTTTGGCGATAGTTTGGCGGTTTGCTCGCCGATATAACGTGTTTATCACAACGGGCGTATTTTTAGCCTCATTCGCGTGGTGTTTATACGATAGCCAAGTCGATGCAGAGTCGGCTTTTTACCAGCTTGCGACTCGCGCGTGGGAGTTTATGGCGGGGACATTATTGGCATTATTTGTTCTTAAAAAGCCCAGTGTAATGCTATCTAATATCGGCAGCGTTATTGGTTTAAGTCTGGTGTGTATCAGTATCGGCTGGCTTAATTCATCATTGCTTTGGCCTAGTTATTACGCCCTACTACCCGTTGCGGGCAGTGCGTTATTAATCTTTTCAGGTGACGCGCTCTTAACACGCTGGTGTTTTAACTCGTGGATTTTACAGCGATTAGGCGACATTTCTTATTCGCTCTATTTGTGGCACTGGCCTGTGTGGGTATTTCCCAAGCTCTATGTCAACACACGTTTGGAGCGTGAATTATCGCAAGCTGAAACCGTCGGTTTAATCGGCTTGGCGTTAATGTTAGCTGTGCTAAGTTGGCGATTTGTCGAAAAACCAATTCGTTTTAAAAAGGGCTGGTGGTCATCCAAACGGGTGTGGCAAGGCGTGTTAATCACGCTCAGCGGTTTTATTGCTTTAACCATCGCGGCGGCAGTAACCAAAGGTTTTCCCCATCGCCTACCCGATTATGTACAACGCGGTTTTGCGGCAGTGGCACTCAACACCCCCAGAGGGGAATGCTTTAGAAACGAAGCCTCACAAAAACAAGCTCCTGAGCAGTTCTGTCAATTCGGCGCGGACAATCAGCAACCCAGTTTATTACTGTGGGGTGATTCGCACGCCAATATGTATTTAAGCGCGTTGGCAAACGCGGCAAATGCCACAGGAAAAACGGGTTACATTGCCACGCAAACAGGTTGCCGCGCTACACTTGCCAATCAAGCTAATGATTTAACAGGTGCGGCAGGTGTTGCTTGTACAGCTTTTAATAATGAAGTGAATGCGTTTGTGGCAAATAATCCTCAGATTCGCACGGTCATCATTGCCAGAATGTGGGGCGGTGGTGACAGTTTGACCAGAACTATTCAGTTGATTAATCATCTGCTGGAACAAGGTAAAAACATTATTGTGGTCGGGCCTGTGCCATTTTTGGCATTCAGTGTGCCAGAACACTGGATTTATCAGCAGATTAACGCGGGGCAAGCGATAAACACGCTGACTGACTCGATAACCAATCAACAACATTTATTTGAATTTCAAACGCTTGCCCAACAGCAGTTAGCCACGCCGCTTGCCAATGGGCGGGTTATTTGGATTAATCCCCTGCAAAAACTCTGCAATAAAACTGACTGCTTATTAGTAGACCACGGCGTGAGTTATTTTAAAGATGTCACGCACTTATCCGAGGCGGGAGCAATGTTGTTTACCGAGGATTTTACGGGTGCTTTACGCCAGTAATGCAGGGATTTTCAGCATAAAAATAGATTGCTTCCATGACAAATAGGCTTACACTCGCCACCTGTATTCACTCTACGCAATACTACATCAACTATAGGAGAACAGTTTGTGAATGACATTTATCATCAAGGCAATCGTGAGTTACAAGATCAATTCGATTCGCGGAAACTCGCTGACCGTGTGAGCGAGATTATAGTGCACGATAAAATTACCGATGAAGAACGCGAATTTATCAGCACCCGCGATATGTTTTTTATCAGCAGCGTTGATGAACAAGGCAGACCAACGGTGTCTTACAAAGGCGGAGACGCTGGTTTTGTACGGGTTATTGATGAATCAGCCATCGCGTTTCCAGATTATGATGGCAATGGTATGTTTTTAACCGCTGGCAATATTGCATCAACCCATGAAGTCGGACTGCTGTTTATTGATTTGGAAAATCCCCAGCGTTTGCGTCTGCATGGCACAGCCAGTATCGCTATCAATGATCCGTTGCTCAGCGAATATGTGGATGCAAACGCTATTATCCGCATCACGGTACGAAATTTATTTCTGAATTGCCCCAGATACATTCATCAGTATAAAAAAATTGCCCAATCCGAATATGTTCCCAAAAAAGGCTGTATTGCGCCGATTCCTGAATGGAAAAAACTGGATGTTGTGCAAGATGTACTGCCAAAAAATACCTGATTAACACGCGGTTCGTAGTGTTGGGGTTCAAGCCGCCCCAACCTACTGAAATACACTAAAAAAAGCCAATAATCATCGCCTGCACAACGTGTTCATCAACGCCTTTGACACCGTATTTATTGTGCCAGTGCTGATATTCAGTACCTACATAAACTTTATCGCTTTTCAAACCTGCCAAATCACCGACATCGAACAGTAATTGCGGTTGCGACAGAATACTAAAAACACCTGCCGCATTGGTGTTGCCGATATTAAAATCAGTAAAGCCTCTGAATTTAAATTTTAAATCCGCCAGTTCAAACGGCACACTCCACACAGGTGTGATTTGCGTACCGTATTTATGGCTGACATTATCATCTTTATACGCCGAAACGCTGACCTGTAAATAATCAAAGGCGGGTGCGGAAAATTCAAAATTAAGTCCTAATAAATAGGCTTGGAAATTATTATTTTCAGGTTTGTTGCTGATATTTAAGCCCGTCATTAAGGAAATATCTTTCAGCACACCTATTGACCAGTCATGACCTGAGATTTTATTTAAACTCAGATAACTGTAAACCTCGGCATACAGCTCAATACCGACATCATTACGGTTAACAATATCGACAAAAAAGAAATTGGAGCCGTATTTCCAGCCATTGCTATGTTCGACGGTAACGGTGGTTCTGTCTTTATCGCCGAGTTTGAAATCGTTACCGTGCAGGACTTGAATATCACTGGATGTCCAGTCAAACGCACCCGCAGAGTGACTGCTTACGCTTAATAAACAAAATAGGGGCAAAGTTTTTGATAAGGTGCTGCTCATAGCCCAAGCAATGTGCGGGTATGGCGGGCAATCATCAATTCTTCATTAGTCGGTAGCATCCATACGGCAACACGGCTATCAGCACGACTAATGCACGCCGCACCTGCTTGATTAGCCGTCGCATCAAAATCCACGCCCAGCCATGCCGCCTGTTCACACACCAGCTGACGGATTTGCGGGCTGTTTTCACCGATACCCGCCGTAAATACCAGTGCATCTACACCGCCCATTGCCGCCGCTAATGAACCGATTTCACGACTGACTCGGTAGACAAAATAGTCAATCGCCAGTCGCGCACGCGGCTCATCGCTGTCCAGCAACACGCGCATATCGTTACTGATACCTGATAATCCCAGCAAGCCCGATTGTTTATAGAGCAGATCTTCCAGTTGTTTGAGACTTAAGCCTTCTTGCTGGAGCAAATAAAGAATAACGCCCGCATCCAGACTTCCTGCGCGTGTTCCCATCAATAAGCCGTCCAGCGCGGTGAAGCTCATTGTCGTAGCAACACTGCGTCCTTTATGAATAGCGCATAAACTCGCGCCACTACCGATATGTGCGACGATAACTCGCCCCATGCTAATCTCGGCGGGTAAAACCGAAGCAATATATTCGTAAGACAAGCCATGAAAACCGTAACGCTGTACGCCATGCTCGTAGTATTCGTAAGGCAAACCAAACAATTTTGCTACCGTGTCCTGCTGACGATGAAAAGCGGTATCGAAACAGGCGACTTGGGGTAAATCAGGGCTTTCTTGCATCATTGCACGAATAGCGGCGAGATTGTGGGGATTATGCAGCGGGGCTAATGGAGTAATAATGTCAAGTTTGATCATTACTGCTGGCGTAATGAGCAGGGGTTCGGAATAATCAGGGCCGCCATGTACCACACGATGCCCCACACCGAGCAATTGTCGGTGCTGAAGTTTGGTATGCAGAAAATGAATAATGTGTTGCAGTGCCTGCGCGTGATTGGCAACCTCGGTGGTTTGCCAATGAACGTCGATAAAATTTTGCCCGTTACCGTCTTTGGCTTTAAGATGCGGCGCAGTGCCGATACCTTCAACCTGCCCTGTGATGCTCTGGCGTAATTGCCCTGCACTGAGCAGATCGAAAACTGAAAATTTTAAGCTGGACGATCCTGCATTGAGTACAAGAATGGCGTTTTCCATAATAATCTCAGACTGTTCGTTACGTTGATGCCAGTATAAAATTTACGCGCCTAGTGACTGAACATTATTTGGTAGTGGTAGAAACAAAGTGATACTGACACGCGGAGTCAAAAATCATGATTTT
>JAURYI010000031.1 GCA_030654015.1 Methylococcales bacterium
TTAAAGCATCATTAGCGTTCAAGGATTCTTCAACCAGCTGCTGATAGCGTTTGGACAAGCGTGCATCAATGTTTGTGAGTGTTTTTTAGTCATTCTATTATGATACTATTTTTCATTGTTAATTTGTGTAGATAGCTATGCCTTTAAGGACTGGCAGTCATTAATTTAAGGTTTTTTATTATAGATTTTAAGTACCAGTTCATAAAACCACGCAGGGCGAAACAATATTACCCAGATGAGTAATAGTCCTACAATCGGAATTGGCAATATATCAATAACCATCAATAAGATAAGAAAAACCAAGCACACCCAGCGCATGGCTAACTTCTGCCTAAGCGTTGTTCCGTTTCCAACACTAATTGAGTCGTTTTTAGCACGGTATCAGGCGTAACACTCATCGAATCAATGCCGATTTCCACCAAAAATTCCGCCATTTCAGGGTAATCAGAGGGAGCTTGACCACATAACCCGCAATGTCTGCCGTTACGTTTCGCGCCAGTGACCGCCATGCGTATCATAGCTTTTACGCCGTCATCACGTTCATCAAAATCTTCCGCGAGTATCGCTGAATCTCTATCCACGCCCAGCGTTAATTGGGTTAAATCATTTGAGCCGATAGAAAAACCATCGAAGTGTTCTGAAAACGCATCAATAGAAATCACATTATTAGGAATTTCACACATCACATAAATCTGTAAGCCGTTATCGCCGCGTTTCAAACCCAGTTCTGCCATATACGCCAACACTTTTTTGGCTTCCTGCACCCGCCGACAAAACGGAATCATCAAAATAACATTGGTCAAACCCATGTCATCACGCACCCGCTTCATTGCCGCACATTCCAGCGCGAAACCTTCACGATACGCAGGATGGGTATAACGCGACGCGCCCCGAAAGCCAATCATCGGATTTTCTTCGTTAAATTCAAACCATTTTCCACCTAATAAGGTGGCGTATTCATTAGTTTTAAAATCTGACATTCGTACTACGACAGGTTTAGGATAAAACGCCGCGCTAATCGTGCCGACACCTTCCGCCAGTTTGGCAATAAAAAATTCTTCGGCACTGGCATAGTTACGCGTCAAGGCGTTAAGTTGTTCACGTTCACCCTCGTCTTCAACACGCTCAGGATGAATCAATGCCATTGGATGCGCTTTGATGTATTCGGTAATAATAAATTCCATCCGCGCCAAACCCACGCCGTCATTGGGTAGAAAGCTGGTTTTAAAGGCGATTTCAGGATTGCCGATGTTGAGCATAATGTGGGTTTTGGGGTGTTTTAGCCCTGATAAATCAATCCGACTGACCTCAAAATCCAATTGTCCTGCGTACACTTTGCCGACATCACCCTCTGCACAGGACACGGTAACAGGGCTGTTATTTTCAATGGTGGTGGTTGCATTATCACACCCGACCACGGCGGGAACGCCTAATTCACGCGAGATTATCGCGGCGTGACAGGTGCGCCCACCGCGATTCGTGACAATCGCCGAGGCGATTTTCATGATGGGTTCCCAGTCGGGCGTGGTCATATCAGCAACCAAGATTTCCCCAGCCTTAAACTCGCCTAATTGTTCGGCGTTATGAATAACGTGAGCATTACCAACGGCAATTTTACTGCCCACCGAATGCCCCGTAATAAGTGGCTGGGCGGTTTGTTTCAGCGTGTACTGTTCCAGTACCATGCCACTTAATTGAGACACCACGGTTTCAGGGCGAGCTTGCACAATGTACAACACACCATCCAATCCATCCTTTGCCCATTCCATATCCATCGGTTTGGCTTGCCCTGCTTTGTTGCTGTAGTGTTTTTCAATTTTAATCGCGTAATCAGCCAAGGTCAGCACATCGGCATCGGTCAGACAAAAGCGGTTGCGCTCTTGTTCAGAGGTGACAATGTTGCGTGTGGATTCGCGCGTGTTTCCTTCGCTATACACCATTTTGATTTTCTTCGCGCCTAAGGTGCGGCGCAAAACCGCACGGTGTCCTTGCTCAAACGTGGGTTTATGGACATAAAATTCATCGGGATCAACCGCGCCTTGCACGACATTTTCACCCAGCCCGAATGCACCTGTGATAAACACCACATCAGAAAATCCTGATTCGGTGTCCAGCGAAAACATCACCCCGCTGGAGTCTAAATCCGAGCGTACCATTTTCATAATACCGATGGATAACGCCAATTTGAAATGGTCAAAACCCTGATCGACGCGGTAATGAATAGCGCGGTCGGTAAATAAACTGGCAAAACAGCGTTTACAGGCTTCCAGTAACGCGACTTCACCGCGTATATTCAAATAAGTATCTTGTTGCCCCGCAAAGCTGGCAGTCGGTAAGTCTTCGGCAGTGGCAGAACTGCGCACGGCAACGCTTAAATCTTCGCCGTATTGCTCTTCCAGTTGTGCGTAGGCGGCAATAATTTGTTGCGTCAGGTCTTCGGGCAATGGTGCGGCGTAAATAATATCGCGGGCTTTTCTGGCGCGTTTGGCTAAATCAGCGACATCTTCGGGGTTTAACTCATCCAGTGCGTCATGCAACGCAGTCCAGCCATTGGACGCATCCAAGACATAACGATAGGCTTCTGCGGTGACGGCAAAACCATTGGGAATTTGAATGCCCTGCGGCGTGAGTTCTTGATACATTTCCCCTAAGGAGGCATTTTTGCCACCGACTAACGGCACATCATCAATGCCTAATTCATTAAACCAACGAATATAATTTGTTTGTTCAGGCATGATGCTCTCCTTGGGATAAATAATTACTGGATATTTTTCTGTTTAAAGCGGCGAATAATAAAAGTTATAAAACTTATTATTAATAGAAATAAATAAACGATGATAGATAATAATATTCCATCTGTTAGTGTTGTTAAATAAGTGGATAAAAAAGGGATGTCATCCCATACTATATCTTTAATAATAAGTGTTGAAATGCTACCTGTTAGCATTTCTATCATAGGATAAAATTGTGTTAATGCTTTTAATAAGACCGCGATAAAAAGGGATTTTCTTAATTTAATTGCCTGTTTTTTAATCAGATAATAATCAAGCGCGGTATAAATACCGACAAAGGTAAATACGCCACAAATCATACCTACTATATCGGAGGGTTGCTGATGTCTATCCATAGCAATAGCAAAACTAACCGCAGCATTCAGCCAGACTAAAATCGTCCATTTAAAAAATAATTTATATCGCGCCGAGATATTGATTGCCACTTTAAATCCTGTTTAAACTCAGTCTTCCCGATAACTGGCATAAGCACTGGACGTTTCCCACAATGCTACTTCGACCACGTTAAATCCTGATTGTTTCAAATACTGATAAATCATTTTGCTTAATACTTCAGCGGTGGGGTGTTCGTCCAATGCCATAAAACGTTCATTGTTGGCAATCAGCATTGGAATAATCGGGTCTTCCTTGTGCAGTAAAAAGTTATGATCCAGTTGTTCATCAATATACGCACTCACGCACTCACGAATATCAGAAAAATCACACACCATGCCCTGATCGTTCAGGGTTTCCTGCTGAATGGAAATAGCCGCTTTGACACTGTGTCCGTGTAAATGCCGACATTTGCCGCCGTGATTCATCAGGCGGTGTCCGTAACAAAAATAAACTTCTTTGGTAATGGTAAACATAATAGCGTGTATTAAAAGTGGTGGTTTATAGGAGGGATTGCTTAAGTTCAAATAAACCTGCGAGGTCTTGAAGACCTCACAGGTTTGAGTAACATATTCTTGATTATTATCTGGTTTCGTCTTTTTCTCGATTCAGGAAAAATTTCAGCCGCTCATCGAGAATGGCATCTAATTGAGGCGTTAAACCTCTGGAATTTTTAGCCAGCCGTATTTGTAATATCGCTTCTCTGGTTTGCCCTGTGGCGTAATAATATTCGGCAAGGTAGCGGTGCGATTGTGCGGGCTGGTGTAAGTTACCATAAACCTGTGCTAAAAGCTGGGTATAAACGGGTAGCCGTTGGGTGTCGGCATTCAGTGTTGCCAATATTTTCTGCGCTTGTTTATTGTCACCTGTTTTTAACAACGATTCGGCATATTCCAGTTTGATTGCCTCTTTATTGGGGAATTTTTCGATCAACTTTTTGTAGCGGTCAAGAGCGACATCAAAACGCCGTGCTTCCAGCGCAGTCCGCGCCAAGGCTGTGCCGTACTGCACTTGATTGGGATAAGTTTGTGCCAGAGATTGAAAAATACTTTCTGCGTCTTGAAATTTTTGCAGCGTCAGTGCTACCAGCCCCATGCCATATTGCGCAACGGTGCGCTGTTCGGTAGTGCCGAGTGTCAGTTTGGCTTGAAAATATTTCTGTACTTCGGTGGTGTTGGTATCGGTCAGGACGCGCAGTTTGGCTTTGGTCAGCTGGTACGCTAATGAATCGGGGTATTGTTTATACGGATAGGTTTCCGAGCGTCCGCGTGTGTCCGAAATACGCGAGGCGGTCACGGGATGGGTGCGTAAAAATTCGGGAATATCTCTGCCATAGTAACGGCTGGACTGCTGTAATTTTTCAAAAAAGATGGGCATACTGCGTGGATCATATTCTGAACTGGCAAGGGTTTGCATACCGACCCTGTCCGCTTCTTCTTCGTGGGCGCGGGTAAAATCAATTTGAAACTGCACATTGCCCGCTTGAATTGCCGCTAATGCCGCTTGTCCTAATTGCGGTGCTTGTGTGCCGATGGCAATCGCGGCAAGTGTGGCGGCGAGGGTAGGAATAGATAAGCGTTGCTGGGCTTCCACGCCACGGTATAAATGCCGTTGCGTAACGTGAGCAATTTCGTGCGCCATGACAGAAGCCAATTCACTTTCTGCCTCAGTCATTAAAATCAGCCCTGAATTCACGCCGATATAACCGCCTAAGCCCGCAAAAGCGTTAATATCATTTTCCATGACCACAAAAAAATGAAACCGATACGCAGGGTTGTCACTGTGCTGGGTTAATCTGCTACCGATAGTTTGAATGTATTCCTGAATTTCAGCATCCTTATTGATGTTCATTTCCGCGTGTAAATACCTGAAAAATTCTTCTCCTAATTCTTTTTCTTCGGCAATGGTTAGTAATGAACCAGAGGAATCGCCCATTTCGGGTAAATTGAGTTTATCAAGCTCATCGGCTTGCGGTAGAGCAGGGTGGATAACAAGGCTTAACGCCAGTGCGATTGCGGCAGGTTTTAACATAAGCATCAACTAAAATCAGTGCAGAATGGGTATAGAATATCAGTTATTCATTATAACAACAGCGTAGACCGTTCAGGGGTTAAAAACCTCAGCGGTCTTTTGAGACTCTTCATGAAATTTGCTATTCAAATCAACAGCAGTCCGTATCACAACCATGCGTGGCTCACCGCGTATCAATTTATCCGCGCGGCATTACTGGAACAACATGAAATTGTGCGCGTGTTTTTCTATCATGAGGGCGTGTATCACGCTTTTAAATACGCCACACCGCCCGATGATGAAATTAATTTTGTTCAATGCTGGAGCGAACTGGCGCGTGACTATCACATTGATTTGGTCGTGTGCATTTCAGCAGCACAACGACGCGGCTTATTGCATAGTGATGAAGCCCAGCGACAAGGTAAACAGGATAATGATGTCGCCGACGGGTTTCGTATTGCAGGTTTAGGGCAGTTAGTCGAAGCCATTTTCTTAGCTGACCGTTTTATTGTTTTTGGATAACCGCATGAAAAAATATTTATTTGTATTACGCAAACCCGCCCACAGCGGCGCATACCTACAGGAAATGCTGGATATAATGTTAATCACCGCCGCATTCGACCAATCGGTCAGTATTTTGTGGCTGGATGATGCGGTGTTCCAGTTAAAAAACCACCAACAGCCAGAAGTGTCGGGCATGAAAGACACCGCCGCGATGTTGCAATCATTGAGTCTTTATGACGTGACCGAGTTGTATATCGAAACCGAATCCCTGCAACAACGCGGCTTAAACACCGACAACTTATGCTTATCCGTACAAACTCTGCCGCGCCACGCAATAGGTGAATTTATGCGGGGTTTTGATGTGGTGTTTACAGGCTAACGAGACTGTGTGGGAGAGGCTTTAGCCTCGTTGCGGGACTAAAGTCCCTCCCACAACAATAGCTAAAGCTGTAATCCTCCTACTGAACATAACTCAACCAAACCCAGCAGGTATCATCATGGAAACACCAAGCAAACCCATAAAATCCCTCGCCGTATTATGCAGTGGCGGCGATAGTTCAGGCATGAATCCTGCTATCCGTTCCGTCGTCAGAACCGCCATCGGTTTGGGTATAAATATTTACGGCATCCATCAAGGCTACACAGGTTTGCTGGAAGGCAATATTGAAAAACTCAGCCTATCCTCCGTCAGCAACATCATTCAACGCGGCGGTACGATACTCGATACCTCGCGTTGCCTTGATTTTCACAACGCCGAAGTCCGCCAAGAAGCTGCCCATCTGCTCGCCAGAAAACACATAGACGGTTTAATCGTCATCGGCGGTAATGGTTCGTTTACTGGCGCGATGAACCTGAACAAAGAACACGATTTTCCCGTGATCGGCATTCCTGCAACTATTGATAACGATATATCAGGCACGGAATACACCATCGGTTTTAATACCGCCGTACAAACCGCCATTGAAGCCGTAGACAAAATAAGAGACACCGCCTCCGCTCACTCGCGCACTTTTTTAGTGGAAGTCATGGGGCGCACCGCCTCCAGCATTGCCCTGCAAGTCGGTTTATGTACAGGTGCGGAACAAGTAGTATTATCAAACCAAGCCGTTGATTACCAAGCGATTGTCGATAACATCAACAAAGGCAAAGCACGCGGCAAAACCTCCTTCATCATCATCGTCGCCGAGGGTGAAAAAGCAGGTTTATCCTATCAAATCAAAGACACGCTACAGGCACAA
>JAURYI010000050.1 GCA_030654015.1 Methylococcales bacterium
ATCAACCCAACATTAACCCAAACTGCTAACAACACAATACCATTTCACACTACATTTTTGCTGGGTTGGCTTATTGCCAACCCAACCTTCGCCGCCAATCACGTTCTATTTGTCAGCGTTTAATCTGTTTGTCGTAAAATAAAATTAGGTTGCCTTATAGGCACTTTATGAAAATTCAATGAAATATTGTTTCTTATAAAGAAACAATCTATCTGATTTAAGGGGGATTGTAATTTAAAAGATGAGTGGTATAGTTAAAACCGTGCAATCAGCACAACTTTTTAACTTACAAGAGGTTTATTATCATGAGTGATTTTACTAAAGACGTGTTTACAGGTCTTATATTTTTAATCGGTATTTTGGGCTTTATTTCAGGTGAATTTATTGTTTCAAGTACCTTATTTGCGGCTTCTGCCATTTCCAGCAATGTGTTAATGACTCGCAGATTGGCTGGCAAATGATGAGCGTATGTGTTTCACCATCAAACAAGTGGACGGGTTTAATCGCCCGTCCTTCTTGCTTGCGTTAAACCCTGTTTTATCCCCTATCACTATTTTTTTAAAAAAATAGCGTCTTCTTGGCTTCCAAGATAATCATAAACTCCCAGTAAAATTAACAGTTATAAAGCATCTAACAATTGCATTATTGTGATATGTATATGATTTTTAATGAATTGTTACTTTAAAAAACTAGGGGTATAGTTGAAACCGTGCAATCAGCACACTTTATTTAATCTACAAGAGGGTTGTATCATGAGTGATTTTGCTAAAGACGTGTTTACAGGTCTTATATTTTTAATCGGTCTTTTAGGTTTTATTTCAGGTGAATTTATTGTTTCAAGCACTTTATTCGCGGCTTCTGCCATTTCCAGCAACGTGTTGATGACGCGCCGACTGGCTAAAGGCAAATAATGAATCCATCTGTTTCATTCTCAAACAAGTGGACGGGTTTAATCGCCCGTCCTTCTTTGTTACTCCGTTAAATCCCGCTTTATCTTCATACTATCGTTATTTTTCAATAAAATAGCTTCTGCTCTACTACCAAGATAAACATAAACACCCAACGAAACCAGCAGTAACGAGGTGGCAATAATAATCCACACCGCTTCAATCAGCTGTTCACCGCCGCCATGCAATGCCGCTTTAAAAATCATCAACAAGGCTTCAATGGAAACGGCGATAATAATCACCGCAATAAATCGGGTAATCGTGCGCCGTGTTGAGCTGTGTCGCAGTATATCTTTATATAACAATACCTCTTCTTCCAGCGTTGTTTTGCCTAAATCAAAAATAGCTAATGCCAGTGTCAGATAAATAACCACCCCGAACGGTATTTCTATATCCTGATGCGCACTGAATAATGACAGTGCCACCTTGATACATTCTAATGCTGCGGTGTACATCAATACTCCCGCCACACTGAATAAACCCAAGACAATAAAGCTGTACATGGCTTTAAAATACGGTTCAAACAGTATGCGCCGACTATCGCCAGTTAAAAACGACAAGGTCTCGTTTAAATCAATATTCAGCACCACATAGCCTTTAATAGAATCATCGTCATTGAGCATTTTCACACTGGCAGACAAACACAATTCACGGCGCACACTGGCAAGATAGGGTTCAGTAATCACCACATTATCGCTGTTCAGCGCGGCAAGATAATAAGGTCGATTACTGCGATCCGCCCCAATCCCCATTTCTGCGTGACTTTTAACGTGCCGCCCTTTGATACAAGCCGTAATTTGCTTGCCATCGGCATCCAGCAGATAAAACAAACTGATAAACGGATAATAGTCGTACAACGAATTAAACTGCGCAACTAACTCCTCCTGACTCTGCTCAAACATTTTTCGGTCAGCAAAAAAACGTAAAATGGATGCCAGCAGATGATGAATAGCGAGTCGATGCTCTTCATATTTTTCAATGACATTGATATGACTCATTTTTGACATGGTAAAGTCCCTGATAAGATAGTAATAGCGGTCAGTATACCGTAGCTCTGCGGCATAATAGTGAGTCGTCAGGTGAATACTATATTTACTCCCTCGGCTATAATGGTGTATTTATAGCGGATAACTGACGTTTTTTATGTACAAATATGAAGGTTTGCTGATTCACGAAAGTCATGATGATGACGGTATTATTGAAGTGGTCGAAGAAAAAGGCGTTAGATCCTTGCATTTTGGCTCTGAACCGCGCCAAAGCAGTCTATTACTGTCCGACCCTGATAAACTCGAACTCAGCTATGTCCGCGCCATGACCAGCTGGCAATTATTCAAACCGACCTTAGACGATGAAGCGTTGCTGATAGGCTTAGGCGGCGGCTCATTGACCAAACACACCTTACGGCATTTTCCAGACTGTCGGTTGCGCGTAGTCGAATACCGAAAAAGCGTGGTAAAAATTGCCCGCAGTCATTTTGGACTGCCATTAGACCCGCGCTTAAAAATCATCATTGATGATGGCGGCAGCTACATCCGCCAACGCACCGACACCCACGCCGAAAACTACAGCCTGCTACTAATTGATGCCTTCGACCACGAAAGCATGGCGGCATCTATCGCCAACCAAGATTTTTTTGATGCCTGCAAAGCGGTATTAAAAAAAGACGGTCTATTAGTCATTAACCTCTGGGGAGGCAACGATAATCCTCTGTATGCGCAATGTACCAACTGGCTTGGGCGTGCCTTCAAACAACGTACCCTGTTTCTACCCGTGCGAGAACGCGGCAATGTCATCGGTTTTGCCTTTAATGAAGACGCACCGTTTTTTACGCTAAAAAACCTAAGAGAACACGCCCTCAACCTTGAGCAACAATATCAGATTGAATACCCTGATTTTTTAAAAGACTTAAAAAAATACAATGCGCGGACGTTTGAACAACTTATCATCAAATAATCAGCGGTTAAACCAGCTTAAAATACTCACTTTCCGCCACAATATCCTGATTATTTTCCACGCTGTCTAAAAAGACTTTGCCTTGCAGATGGTCGCATTCGTGTTGAAACACTCGCGCGACAAAATCATGCAGTTCGGCGGTTTGTTCAGTGCCTTGTTCGTCCAGATAGTCGATTTTTATGGCGGTGTAACGCGGGACTAACGCGCGAATATTGGGAATACTCAAACAGCCTTCCCAGCCTTTTTCTTTATGCTCGGTTAAAGGAGAAAAACGCGGATTAATCATTACTGTGGCGGGCATCAAAGGTGCAGATGGATAGCGCGCGGTCGGGCGTGAAGCGACAATAATAATCTGTTTGGATTCGCTGATTTGCGGCGCGGCAATGCCAACACCTTGGGTGTTGGCTAATGTGGCGTGCAGTGCGGCGATAATCTGCCGCGTTTCTTCGCTACGAACATCGGTCACGGCTTCTGCCTGTAATCTTAATACCTTCGCACCCAGTTGGGCGATGTTGCGTAATTCGGTCATGATTATGCCTGCAATTCTTGTAAAATTTGCGTTTGCGCACAGACGAGAGCGTCATTTTCAGCTTGAACGCAACGTTGATAGCTACCATCGGACTGCAATAACCACGACTGGGTATTGTCTTTTAAATATAGCTCAAGGTCATGCAGGATGCGGTTGGATAAGCGTTTGCTTTCAATAGGAAAACACACTTCAACACGGCGAAACATATTACGATTCATCAAGTCAGCACTGGACGCATAGACTTCCTGATTACCGTCATTAAGAAAAGTATAAATCCGCGCGTGTTCTAAAAAGCGTCCGATAATAGAACGGACTTCGATATTTTCAGACACATCTTCGATGTTGGGGCGTAAACAACACACACCACGCACGATCAATTTAACTTCAACACCTGCTTGTGAAGCGCGGTATAAGGCTTGTATCGCCTGTTCTTCGACCAGTGCGTTGATTTTAATGATAATTTTTGCGGGTTTACCCGCTTTTGCGTGGTTGATTTCACGCTCAATTTTTTCCAGTAACCCTTTGTGCAAAGTAAACGGCGATTGCAGGAGTTTGTGTAATTTGGTCACTTTGCCCAAGCTGGTGAGCTGAGCAAAAACCCGTCGCACATCTTCCCCTAAATCTTTATCACAAGAAAATAAGCCGTAATCACTGTACAGCTGGGCAGTTTTGGTATGGTAATTACCCGTACCTAAATGCACATAATTGCGTAATTCTTTACCTTCGCGTTTTAATACCAAACACATTTTGGCATGAGTTTTGTAGCCCACCACGCCATACACCACATGAACAGCGGCTTCCTGTAATTTTGCCGCCAAATCAATATTGGCTTTTTCATCAAATCGCGCTCTTAATTCAATGACCACGGTGACTTCTTTGCCTGCTCTGGCAGCTTTAATGAGTGCGGCAACGATGGGGGAATCCGCACCTGCACGGTATAAAGTTTGTTTGATTGCCAATACATCGGGTGCGGCGGCAGCTTGGCGGATAAATTCCACCACAGGCGAGAACGATTCAAACGGATGATGAAGCAAAATATCATGACGTTTAATGGCAGCAAAAATGTCTTTATTGCGTGCCAATGCTGCGGGCGTGCTGGGTTTAAAGGGTGAAAACTTAAGGTCTGGACGATCAACCAACGCATTGACTTCCTGAATACGATTTAAATTCACAGGGCCATCAATTAAAAATAATCGCTCTCGGTTCATTTCAAAACGATCCAGCAAAAAATTGACCGTTTCATCGGGGCAAGCAGAATCCACTTCTAGCCGCACTTCATCGCCGTAATTACGCATGGCGAGTTCACCTTCAACCGCCAGTAATAAATCATCAATGGCATCATCATCAACATAAAAATCACTGTTGCGGGTCACGCGGAACTGATAACAGCCTTTTACCGTCATGCCATTAAATAATTCACTGACAAAGGCGTGAATAATAGAGGATAAAAATACAAAATCACTCACCCCGCCCAAGGTTTCATTGGCGGGTAATTGAACCACACGCGGCAAGCCTCTGGGAGCTTGTAAAACAGCACGTCCGCTATTACGCCCGAATGCGTCTTTGCCTGTCAGCGAGATAATAAAATTTAAACTTTTATTCAGTATGCGCGGAAACGGATGCGCAGAATCTAAACCCACAGGCGTTAAAATCGGCATTAACTGCTCATTAAAATAATTCGTCAACCATTTATGCTGGGCTTCCGTCCAATCGCTACGACGAATAAAACGAATATTCTCTTCGGCAAGTTTGGGAATTAATACTTCATTCAGCACTTGATATTGTTCATCAACTAATTGCCGCGCATGAATAGAAATTTTTTCCAATTGCTCGCAGGGCGTTAAACCATCCGAACCGACCGCCTTAGGATCAATGGTTGCCATTTCAATAATACTGGCAACGCGCACTTCAAAAAACTCATCGAGATTGGAGCAGGAAATACACAAATAATTCAAACGTTCCAATAACGGCACATTTTCATCCAATGCTTGTGCTAATACCCGTTTATTGAATTCCAATAAACTCAAATCACGATTAATATAAAAATCAGGCGTTTTTAAATTAATAGGTTCTACGGTTACGCTGGTAGTCATATTTTCCTCTCAGTAAGGTATTCATATTGGGTTAATCACTGATGTTACGCACAAGAACATTTTTGTCCACGAAAGACACGAAAAGCACGAAAAAGACTAAAAAATCATAATGTGTATGATTTAACGCGCGGACAAGACGCATTAGTTTTGATTTTTTTCGTGTCTTTCGTGCTTTTCGTGGACAAAAACTTCTTATCTAAAACGCAAGTTACCCAGTATTAGAGCTTGGCTTTAATCGCCTGATAAATGTCTTCCGCGCGGCTTTCTGCACCCTGCATAATAGCCGCTAATTCAGCGAGTTTTGCCTCCGCAAAATCACGGTCTTTCAAACTGCCTGCATTAATATAGACATTCAGCGCGGCAGTTTTTAAGCCGCCATGAGCCGACATAACCGCCGCACCCGCATCACTGACCACATTAGGATTGCCTTTATCAGCGGCAAGTTGACTAAGTTCAATGACTTTAGCACAGGCTCTGGCGCAGTCTAACGGCACATCGGTTGCGTCTTTTAATACCGCTTGAATAGCGACACTCCGCGCGGCTTTGTCTTCATCGCTGTCTTTGGGTAAGCCGTAAGCCGCCATCACGCGATTAAACACATCAACATCAGCTTTAATCATGCCCGTTAATTGTTCACGCAAGGCTTCTGCATCGCTTAACAAGGCTTGCATCTCAGCTTCAACGTCAGCAAATTTTGGTTTGCCTATGGTTAAATTGCACACCATGCTGATAAGTGCCGCACCTTGCGCACCCATCAACGCCGCCGCACTACCGCCACCCGGAGTGGCTGACTGACTGGCTAAGTTATCAAGAAATTGTTGAATAGGTTGGTCTTTTATTTCGCTCATGTGTGAATGGACAGTAATTAAGGAAAGTATTTATAAACATCTTTTCGATGTAAAAAGCGGGTAAAAATTATTTCATCATTTTAGAATAGCAAATATTTCATCTTCAGAAACAAAATCATCGTTTCTATCCTCAATAATTGCATTCGCCAAAGCGACTTCTTCTAATACATCCAACATAATTTCATGTAATACTTCGCGTTTATTTTTAATTAAATCCACCATGATTTCAGTTAATAATGCTTTAGTTTTTTCATCATCGAGTGAGATAACAGCATTCATTTTATTTCTCCAGTGTTCTGATTTTTGTGGAATTATATCGCTCTTTCTTTTATGAATAATAGGATGGGCTGACAAGGAAGCCCATCTGTCGAGATTGATGGACTGCCATCCTATCATGCTACTCGCTACACTACGCATTACAAATTGCCTTTAATAATAGGTTATTTATTTTCCTTGCCTTTAAAAACTCTTTTAGAAATTCAAAGCATAAACAGAAAACACTAATTAATATTGAAATTTTCACAGTAGGATGTACTAGGTTATCATGTGTAGATATAGTCAAGAATACTTTGAATATAATCCATGATATAGGAATACATATAATAAAATATGCTATAAAAAATAAAAAAACATCAATAAAAGGTTTTCTTAAATTTATGAGGTCTTTTGTATTATTGTAAAACGCATAAATAATAAACTTTTCATTTTTTATATCACCGACAACAATAATTTTATCATTAACAGAGAAAAAATAATTAAGTCTCTTTTCAAGTGCCTCTCGTTCGGCTTGTACTTTTTCATTTAGGTATTCATTGTTATAATGATGACCAACATTTTTTTCTTGTATGTCTAAATTATTTAAGGAACTATAAAAAAGACAGTTATATACTATATTAGATTCATCTATAACTTTAATGCTTGGCACTAGATTACAATAGTGTCCCAAATAATCGTCACCATGTTTAGTTTCAGCAACAGTTTTTGAAGTAATACAAGCTCTTAGTATTTTCATGGTATTATTTTTTGGGGATTTTTACGTTTCAATATTCTGCATTAAAACGCATCAGTTGACGCTCCAGCGTCTTCATAGTCACGCAACGCTGGAGCAGTGGGAACTATAAAATCCAGCTAAGCCGCGACTTCAATATATTCCACAATACTAGTTGGCTGTGGGA
The DNA here is from genome assembly GCA_030654015.1 of Methylococcales bacterium. Classification (GTDB taxonomy): domain Bacteria; phylum Pseudomonadota; class Gammaproteobacteria; order Methylococcales; family Methylomonadaceae; genus UBA4132. Next base: position 7,546 of record JAURYI010000050.1, read on the forward strand.
TAGGTAAGCCGTCTTCAATCATGCCTTCAAGATGAAATTCTATAGCGGTACGAATTTCACGCTCGGCTTCTTCAAGGGTCGCACCTGTAGCAACACAACCCAGTAAATCTGGAACATAGGCTGAGTAGTTATTTTCTGCTTTTTCAACAACGATTGCGTAACGCATAAGTTACTCCTTGAAATCGGCTATTTCAGGAAAATCGTCTACAGGACTCCACGAAGCCAATAAGTTTTTCAAACCTATTTTATTTGTTTGCGGTAAAGAATGGCTTTTTAATTGAGCAATAATTTTTTCTAGTTCACACAGCGATTCTTCGGATAATTCTTCAATTTGTTGAGCGATAGTTAATCTGTGTTCTGTAATAGTCATTTTCGCCTCTTAATTACTTCCTAGAATTTTGAATTATTCACGCCGCCAGCTGGTTGTGCCGTCTGGGGAGTCTTCTAAAATAATGCCGTTGGCTTTTAAGTCGTTGCGGATTTTATCGGCGGTTGCCCAGTCTTTGGCTTTTTTTGCGTCGATGCGGGCTTGGATTTGTTGTTCGATGTCGTCGTCTGCATCGCCTTTTAAAAATGCGTCGGGGGCATCTTGTAATAAACCTAGCAAGCTGGCTAGTTGTTTTAAATTCGCGGCTAAACCAGCTACCTTTTCAGGCTCGTGGGTTTTGGCTTTGTTTAAATCTCGCGCTAAGTCAAATAAGACGGCTAAGGCGACGGGAGTATTAAAATCGTCGTCCATTGCCTGTTCAAAACGAGCTTTGTAATCGGTATCCACCACTGAATCAACGCTATCGACACCGCGTAATGCAGTATATAAACGAGTCAACGCGCTATAAGCCTCATTCAATGATTCATCTGAATAATTCAGCGGGCTGCGGTAATGACTGGAAAGGATAAAGAAGCGAATGATTTCAGGGCGGTATTGCTTTAATACTTCGCGCACGGTGAAAAAATTGCCTAATGATTTGGACATTTTTTCGTTATCGACACGCACAAAACCGTTGTGCATCCACAGGTTGACGAACTTTTCACCTGTCGCGCCTTCGGATTGGGCGATTTCATTTTCATGGTGCGGAAATTGTAAATCCATGCCACCGCCGTGTATGTCAAAGGAGTTACCCAAGCAACAAGTGGACATTGCCGAGCATTCAATATGCCAACCCGGACGACCATTGCCCCAAGGCGATTCCCAGAACGGTTCACCTGTTTTTGCCATTTTCCATAAGACAAAATCCAGCGGATTATTTTTTGCGTGGTCTACATCGACTCGTTCACCTGCTTGCAAGTCATCCAGATTTTTGCCTGATAATTGCCCGTAATTGGCAAATTTAGTGACTGCGTAAAACACGTCACCATTTGCGCCGACGTAAGCCAAACCGTTGCTAATCAAGGTTTCAATCATGGCGACAATGTCAGGGATGGATTGGGTGGCACGGGGTTCTATATCGACAGGCAACACGGATAACGCATGTTCGTCTTCGTGCATGGCGGTGATGAATCGCTCGGTTAGGGCGTGAAAGTCTTCGCCGTTTTCCAGTGCGCGTTGAATGATTTTGTCGTCGATGTCGGTGATATTGCGGACGTAGGTTAAGTCATAACCTAAATATCGAAAATACCGCGCGACGGTATCAAACACCACCATGACTCGCGCATGACCGATATGGCAGTAATCGTAAACGGTCATGCCACAGACGTACATTCCGACTTTACCCGCGACACGCGGCTGAAAGAGTTCTTTTTTTCGAGTGAGGGTGTTGTATATTTTTAACATTAGATTTTTTAGCGGTTAGGCAACAAAGCCATGCAATTTACCAAGCGCGGCTTGGTCTTTCAAGCTAAAACAGGATTTTTGTCCACGAAAGACACGAAAGTATCAGGCGCGTAGGGTGGGCAACGCTCTTTTGCCCACCTTTTAGCTGTGAGCGGTGGGCAAAAAACGTTGCCCACCCTACAGTGTGCTTTTAAGAATCATCCACCTGATCTGCCATTGCGATGATAGGTGGCAGTAATTTGGCTAACTGCGCGGCACTGTCGGCGCGAACGGTGACGTGAGCGACTTTACGCCCTGTGCGCGGTTCTTTGTCATACAGATGCAAATGGGTGTGCGGCAATGCCAGCAAGGCGTTGGTATCAGGCAAGCCACCGATAAAATTAACCATTGCCGAGTAGCCGACTAAACTGGTCGCGCCCAACGGCAAGTTTGCAATGGCGCGACAGTGGTTTTCAAATTGACTGGTTTCTGCACCTTCAATTGTCCAGTGTCCTGAGTTATGGACACGCGGGGCGAATTCGTTGACCAATAATGTACCGTTGACTTCAAATAATTCTAACGCCAGTACGCCGACATAATCCAAGGCTTCTAATAAGCGGGTGGCGTAATTTTCAGCGGTGGCTTGCATAGGGTCATTATCAAGTGCGGTGGAGACACGCAAAATACCGCCACGATGCACATTTTCAGCCACGGGATAAAACGCGATGTCACCTGACACACTGCGCACGGCAACAATAGAAATTTCCCTATCAAACGGCACAAACACTTCCACGATAGCAGGCACACCTTGTAACACGTCCCACGCGGCGGATAAATCATCGGCTGAACGTAATACCGATTGTCCTTTACCGTCATAGCCTTGGGTGCGGCTTTTTAAAATCGCGGGATAGGCGATGGTGGTCATCACCTGTTGTAATTCTGCCAGACTATTGACCGCTGCGTACTGTGGCGTGGCGATACCTATGTCATTGAAAAAGGTTTTTTCAACTAGGCGGTCTTGGGCAACGGCGAGGGCTTTGGGTGCGGGGTGTACTTGCGTGTGTGAGGCAAGAAATTCAGCCACAGGTGCGGGTACATTTTCAAATTCGTAAGTGACAACATCAGCACGTTCTGCCAATTGTGCCAGTAATTCAGGGTCGTAGTAGTCGCCTGTTAAGGCTTCGCCTAAGCGATTTGCCCCCGCATCTTTTGAGGGATCTAAAAAAATAAACTCCAGTCCGAGCGGTATACCCGCTAACGCGACCATACGCGCCAGTTGTCCTGCACCCAATACGCCTACTTTCATTGCATTTCCTTACGCGGGTCTGAGTTTGATAATACGGTTTCGGTTTGGTCGCGTCTAAAATTGTTTAACGCATCCTTATACTCAGTATGTTTGTTACTGATAATCGCCGCCGCTAATAAGGCTGCGTTAATCGCACCTGCTTTGCCTATTGCCAATGTACCAACAGGAATACCAGCGGGCATTTGTACGATGGATAATAAGGAATCCATACCATTCAAGGCTTTAGACTGCACGGGAACACCTAACACGGGAATGGCGGTTTTAGCCGCTGTCATCCCTGGTAAATGCGCCGCACCACCTGCGCCTGCAATAATCACTTCCAAACCTTTAATTTCTGCGGTTTCCGCATAATTAAACAATTTATCGGGGGTGCGGTGTGCGGAAACGACTTCAATTTCATGAGGAATGCCAAGATGCTCCAGCGTTTGTGCTGCAAATTGCATTGTTTCCCAGTCAGAGGTCGAGCCCATGATGATGCCAACCAGTGCTGTCATGTGTTACTCCTTGATATTAACAATAATTTGAAAAAAATAAGTCGGCTAGTATCGCATAAATGTGCATATTTATGTGTGCTAAGTTTCAGATTAACGGACAGGTAAAGTGAGCGTCGGCCCCGCTGATTTAGCCGACCCTGCTTGTAACCGAAACAACTGTGTTAATAGCATAAACGTGGATTTAGATTCTAAATCGTTGTCGGCAACATAAAACCATTGACCGCGATACGGCACTGCCACAAATGCCATATCAGGTTTCATAAAACTATTTTTAATATGGAACAAACTGCCGCCTGCGGTTGTACTCCAGTCAAATTCCGAGCCGTCTTTGTTGCGCGTTACAGTGACCAAGCCCGCTTGTTTGTGTTCTTTTGGCGTGTCTATATTGTGCGATAAATAGAAAAAGATACTGCTGAGTGAGCGACTGCGTATCGAGATGGTGTCGTCTTTGTGGTGCAGAAAGTCGCTGTTGACATGATAAACCTCAATGTTCTGGTCGAGTCCTAGCAGCTGTTTAATTTCCCGAATCTGGCTTTGATAGACAGGTGAGGATTTAATTTCCAGCTGCATTTCCTTGGTGACAGGATCAACTCTGGGAATAATCAAGTCTTCGCCCATGACCTCATCAAACAGTTGTAACAGGCGATTAAATGAATCAATATTTTTGGGTGATAATTTAGGTGCAGGCCCTGAGGCAATCGGGACATTTTTAATATCATTGATCCGCTCCACACAAAGTCCTAAGACGCGCCGATTGCTCCATCCTGATCCTGTCAGGGAAAACAAATCTTCCAGTACGATAGGCTTCAATACGCTTTTCACAAACCCCTCACCTTGCAGTGGTGAATAGGCAATAGTGGGCGAGGTGCTATACGCGCCAGTAGCACTGAACTGTAACAAGTCTGCACCGCCGCTTTTTAAATCAAACGCTGATTGATCTAAACCCGCGCCTAAATCCATTTTTAAAGACGCGGTGACGCTGACCACATCGAGAAAAAACAAGGGATCACGATAATGCAGACGGACAATGTTTTGAATGAACTGCTCATTCTGACTGTCAACAATCGCGGCGTTATACAAAGGATGCGTACCCTTGAGTTCATCAGGGCCGAAAGAATAACAGCCGCTCATCAGGCTGCCTATAGTCAGTAATAACACAGTTTTTTTAAAAGGGATACGCACTAAGATCCTCGCTGGAATTAAGATATTTTAAGTTAAAAAATGACGTTATTATAGTAACATTGCACCTGATAAAGCTCGAAAACTACGCACTATTCGGGCAATTAGCTTGCCTGCAACTTACCTAAAACTAATATGATGCTTAAATTCTTCATGTCTAAGTGGCACTTCATAACAGTCGTAATCACGTTATGTATGCTTCAGATGTGGGTTATGCCCGCTCACGCTGAGGTAGATAATAATCCGCTCAAGCCTATTGACACGTCCAGTCCCAGAGCAACGCTACAAGGGTTTATGGAATTTACTAATAAAGCCTATGGGAAAGGATTTGGATTCATGCACACCTATATAGATTCCTCTGCTCTTTACTTGACAGCAGAAGAATTGACTTCTCTTAAAGAGGTTCAGCATTTTCAGAGATCGGCTGAACGCGCTTTGGATGTGAGTGAATTACCTCCCGCCACCGTTGACGAAACCTCACGGCGACTGATGGTACAACTGAAGGAAGTGCTAGATCATATTGATATTCCTCCCATGGAATCTATTCCAGATGCCCAGATGATGGCTAAAGCCGAATTCAAGTATTGGGTGATTCCAAATAGTGAAATTCGGATTCAGCGCGTTGAAAAAGGAGCGCGTACAGGTGAATACTTGTTTACCCCAGACACCTTGAATCGTTTACCAGAGTTTTATGCGAAAGTTAAACACCTTCCCTATAAAGCAAATGCGTCTGTCGGCTGGTACGACTTTACTACCTATAGCCCTGCTGGCGTGGCTTTGGCACTGAATAGCATCATACCGCCTCGGTGGTTGCTGACTGCACCCGATAAGCAACCTGCTAGAACCACGTTTCTTGACCAACCCGCATGGCGTTGGTTAGGCATTGTCGTAGTTTTGGGTATAGGCTTCATTTTTGTTCGTCTGTGTTTTCGGCTGAGTCACTATTGGCGCATCAGAACAAATTCTTCTGAACAATGGGCGGATTTACTGCGCCCTATCAGTTTGGTCATTGTAACCCCGATAGCCGCATTAATTTTTGGTGAAGTTCTGCGCGTTTCAAGTGGCGTTTATGAGGTATTCACGCTATCGCTCTGGACTCTATTCTATCTGGTGCTTACTTGGACGGCTTGGGTAACGGGCGGTGCTATCGCGACCAGTGTGATTGCGCAAGAGCGTCTGTTGACCAGCAGCATTGATAGTCAGCTTATCCGTTTGGTGTTGCGGCTCATCACCTTTATCGTTGCGATTGCCATCCTCATCGCTGGTGCGGATCGAATCGGTCTGCCTGCCTACTCAGTATTGGCGGGACTTGGTGTCGGCGGTTTGGCAGTTGCTCTGGCGGCACAACAAACCATTGCCAATCTGATTGGCTCTCTTATTATCATGATTGAAAAACCTTTCAAAGTAGGCGATTCAATCAAATTGAAAGATACCGAAGGTGTGGTTGAAAACGTGGGCTTTCGCAGTACGCGGATTCGCACATTGCACAACTCTCTCGTCACTATTCCCAGTAGTCAGATTGTAAGTAGCACCATTGATAACATGGCATTGCGCGACTATCGGCAGATTCAAGTTACGCTTAATCTCACTTATGACACCCCGATTGAGAAAATAAAAGCGTTTGTTGAAGGCGTTAAACACATTCTTGAATCTCATCCCGATACGCGTAAAGATAATATTCAGGTGTTTTTCTACCAGTTTGGAGCCCACAGTCTGGACATTTTAGTGGATTTTTTTGTCAAAGTGCCTGCTAAGATGGATGAACTTAACGAACGGCAGCGAATTTTTTTGGATATTTTACGTCTGGCTGAAGACATGAAGGTTGAATTTGCATTCCCCACTCAGACCTTATACATCACTGATTTAATGAAAGAAAATGCCAACCCATCTAACTCTTAATAAACACCCGACACTCTCCTACGGTTAAAAAAAGATGAAACAATCACAAACAACATCGTCTATTTTCGCAGCATCAAACAGCACTTTGGGTATTCAAAAATCAAAGACTTGCGGGCAGATTGCAGAACGCCTGATAAAACCCATTATGCTATCCGCGAGTATCGCACTCATGCTCTCAGGATGCGCAACTCCTATCAGTGTGGATCATGTGGATATTCAGACCGCTTATCGCATTCAGACCACCAGTGCGATTTCGTCGGGTGAACTATCAAACGCATCCAGCATCATTCTCAGACAGCACGGGTTACTGGATAGATTTGAAACCGAGCCAGCCAAGGTGTTGGCTGAACTTCATAAAAATATTAAACCCGTCGGCGATGATGACCAGTTGTTTGCGTTGGCAGAACTGTCTTTGCTACACGCTCAACATACTAATGACCGCGCCTATTATCTGGCATCCGCCGTGTATGCGTGGTCGCTCCTGTACCCAGAAAATGGCACGAGTATACAGATACCGCCCACCGATCCACGGTTTCGCTTGAGCTATGATATTTATAACCAAGCCGTCGCCCAAGGTCTGGCAGCACCGACTGATGCAGAAGAAAAAGAAGTCCGTCTGAAAGCGGGAACTTATAAACTGCCTTTCGGAACATTAAAGATAAGCCTGGACCAGTCTGGTATGTCTTGGGGCGGCTACCCGCTTGACCGTTTTATTTCAACGACTGCGCTGGAAGTGGATGGCATCAGAAATCGCTACCATCAATCGGGTATCGGTGTTCCGTTGGCTGCCAGTCTTGCAAAAACACAGGCAACGGCAAAAAAAGCTATTGGTTCAGATCGTCTTGGAGAACATACCAAAGTACCCGTCACCGCACTGTTACGGTTTGAAAATGCCCGTTCCAGCCTGAGCAAAGGCAAGATAAACGGACGACTTGAAGTCTATTCAGCGGATCAGACCTCAACCGTCACCATTGATGGACAAAAACAGCCGATTGAGTCCGACCCAACAGCCGCGCTTGCTTATCAACTGAATGACAGCCCGCTCTACGCAATGGAAATTGCTGGATTTCTCAATGGATCAGTCTTTACCAGCGGTCTGCTGTCAAAAGACCGAGCGCAGGACGGAATTTTCACCATGCAGCCTTACAAAGCAGGCAAAATCCCTGTCGTATTAGTGCATGGCACGGCATCAAGCCCCGCACGCTGGGCTGAATTGGTCAATGAACTCAACGGCGACCCAAAAATCCGTGAACACTTTCAAATCTGGTTATTTGTTTACGACAGCGGCAGAGGCATAGGCTACTCAGCGGGACGGCTGCGCAAAGCACTGACCAACACCGTGCATGAGCTTGATCCAGATGGTAAAGATCCTGCACTACAGAACATGATAGTCATGGGACACAGTCAAGGTGGATTGTTGACCAAGATGACTGCCATTGACAGCGGGACAAAATTTTGGAACTTGATTAGTGACAAACCAGTGGAGCAAATGAAACTCAGCCCAGAAACGCGGGAATTTATCCAGCAATCCGTGTTCTATACGCCCTTGCCTTTCGTTAAGCGCGTAGTGTTTATTTCAACACCGCAACGCGGCGCAATGTTAGCTGCCTCGCAATGGGTGACGGGGCTTGCTTCCAAACTCGTCAGTCTACCGATGACGATGGTGAACACCACCGCATTATTAGCACAACTCGCCACCAAATCAGGTGATGAGAGAGTTGCCACCATGCTAAGCAGACCCATGACCTCTATTGATCTGATGAACCCGAACAATCCCGCACTGCAAGTTCTGGCATCCATACCCGTGCCAAAGAGCATTCCTGCGCATTCGATTATCGCCGTTGACGGCAATGTCCCCAAAGAACAAGGTGATGATGGTGTGGTTGCTTATAAAAGCGCGCACATTGATGAAGCAGTTTCTGAGTTAGTCGTCAATTGGAGTCACTCATGCCAAGGTCAACCTGAAGTTATTGAAGAGGTCAAACGCATTATGTTTGAACATCTGGCAGCAGCAGGAACGAAAAAACCTTGAGGAATTGAACTCAAAAACCGTGTAAATACACATTAGTTAAAAACCCCAACGGGGTAAAATGTTTGTAGCCCAAGAATTTAAAGGACTTAATAGCCCCGTAGGGGTGAAATGTAAATGAGACAAACATTTCACCCCTACGGGGCTTGGTTGGGTTTATATTTTATTGCTACAACCATTTCACCGCTACGCGGTTACGAACAATCACGCTTAACTGTGTTGTGTACCTCACCAAATTAAATACCAAACAACGTCGCCAACGCATGAATGCGCGGTAATTCAGGCTTATCCTGATACACGCCGCTCATAGGCACATCGGGCATCATGCCGCGCACGAATAAATAACGCACCCCGCCAAAATGTTGATGGTAGTCATAATCAGGCAAGCGGTTTTGTAAATAACGATGCAATACCACGGTATAAAGCCAGTATTGCAGACCATAATTATGTTCACGCATCGCCAATGTTAAATTGGCTTCCTCATAATCCGCTAAAAAGTTGGTTTTATAATCCATCACATAATATCGCCCGTCATACTCACAAATCAGGTCGATAAATCCCGTTAAATAACCACTCAATGCTTTACTGCTCAGGGGTTGATAAGCGGGCGTATCTTGCAATACTTTATTAAGATGCTGAGCGTTCATATCCTGCATGGCTAAATAAAACGGCATTTCTTTTAAACACTGCTTATCCGCTAAATTCATCAAACAAAAATCGGGGTCTGTTGCAGACAGCGGCGTTTTAACCACTTTTTCTAAAATTTCATCGAGCATTTCAGGACGGTCGAGTTTTAAACTGTACCGCTGACAGGCTTTATCCCGAATCACGCTTATATCTTTACGCTGTGCTAAGTCGCTGAAACGATGATTTTCCAGTAAATCATGCACCACGTTACCCGTATGCGCGCCTTTGGGCAGTTGTTCAGCGGTAGCGCGGGGAATTAATACTTCGCCTTGTTCGCGGGCTTTATCTTCGGGCAGTTCTGGCGCGTCGTGTTCACTGAGTGCTGATAAGGCGGTGTAGCTGCTCATTTGCCAATGGGTGACTAACTGCCGTTGCCGCTGGTTTGCCTGTAAGGTGTGGATGACGCGGCGTTTTTGATAACTGCCTTGCGCACTATTGGGAACGGTTAATACTTGATAGGCAAACTGTTCAGGCTGTTGGGCGGCGAGGTTTTCTAATACTGCTTGTTGCTCTGAGCAATCACGCTCCGTAAAATCCAGCAAATGCGCAAATGCCGATTGATTGGGCTTATCTTTGGTGCGCACATTCGCCCACGCCAAATAACAGCGGTATTTAGCGCGAGTGACCGCCACATAAAATACCCGTAAATCTTCGGCACGTTGTTCGAGTGTGGCTTGTTCCAGATGCTCGGCAAACTGTTCAGAACCTAAATCAACAATGGTTTTCCCCTGCGCATGGCAGGTAATCGGTCTTTTATCATTGACCGCTCTGTCTTCCCACAGACACGGACAGAACACAATCGGGTATTCCAGCCCTTTGGAACGGTGCATGGTGACAATCTGCACCGCATCATCATCACTTTCCAAGCGTAATTGCTGGGTTTCAGATTGACTGTCTCTGTGCATCGCGGCGTGTAACCAGTCCAGCGTTTTATTGATGCCCAGATGGTCGTTCATTGCCGCTTGGTGCGTCAGTTCAATCGCGTGGTAAATATTGGTAAGTTGCCGCTCTACGCTGGCAGTATTAGCAAGGTGCTGGCGGATTTTTTCCTGTGTCAGCAATTTCTGCATCATTGCCATTAAGCCGAGTTTTTGCCACTCCTGATAGTAGTTTAAAAACCGCGCCATCCAGTTATCCAGTTCCGCTTCATTATTAAGCAGCGCGTACAAACCTTGCCCATCCAAGGCAAACCAACTCAGCGTGAGAGCTTGTTTCAGTAAGCCGCTGTCGCTGGGATTGGCTACCGCTTGCAGTAAGGTGTGTAAATCAGCGGCTTCTGGACGGGTAAAAATAGATTCCACACTGTTCAACACCGCAGGTACGCCGACTTCACGCAACGCAATTTGATAGGCTTGCGCCTGTCGATTGCTGCGCACCAGAATAGCAATATCTTGCGGTTGTATGGCTTGCTGTTCAGGGTCTTTATCGGGCTTGTGGGTGTTAAGTTGCAACGGCAGATTAAGCAAGCTGACGATTTCATTACACACCGCCAAGCGAATCTCCTGCTCGGCTTTGCCTTTGCCCCAATAGCCCGATTTTTCCTCGCTGGGTGGCAGTTGCCATAACGCCATTGGCGCGCCAGCTTGCTCTTGCGCATTATACAATTCACCATCGGCGGCAGATTTAGCAGGCTCAACCGCGTGAAACAGCAAGTTATCCAATAAAAACGCCCGTTCACGTTGAAACAGCGTATTCACTGCCTCGACCAAATGCGGATGTGACCGCCAGTTTTTACCCAGCGTGAATTGATGTTCCGTCCTATCCTGTGCACCCAGATAAGAATAAATATCCGCGCCGCGAAACTTATAAATTGCCTGTTTCGGATCGCCGATGAGATATAAAAAATGACTACTAGCGGCAAATACCGTAGAAAAAATCCCCCATTGGCTGTCATCGGTATCTTGAAATTCATCAATCAACGCGGCGGCAAAACGCCCGCGTAATTTACTGGTCAGTAACTCGCCTTTGTCGCCGCGCAATGCGTCGGCCAAGCGGGTGATTAAATTATCGAACGACAACACATTCAACTGTTGCAAGCGTTTATCGAGTTCAATGCGCAACACTTCCAACAGCATCCGCCGCAATACTAAGGTAACGTGCTGCACAGCGGCGGCGAGTGCATCAAACGGCGCGGTATTGATGGACAACGTGGCTAAATAATCGGCTTTACGTTCTGCGGAAGTCTGGTTTTTATTGGCTCTGAATTTATTACCGTGCAAACCTTCTTCCAAACCCGCATCCGTCAATAATGCCAAACTGTTGGCATCGGGAACTTGCGTCCCCTGCCCTCGCAACCAATCGGTTAATAACGGCATCATCTCCATAACAGCCGCACAATAACTGTCTTTAAATACGCCATCGGCAAACCCCGCGCGTAATACAGCAACTGCGTTATCCAGATCCGCATTTGCCAACGCCGCCGCATTCTCCAAGGTTTGCAGTGCATCATCCAGATTTTCATAAGCGGGATACACGGTAATATGCGCGGCAACCACATCAATACTGCTCAATAATTCATCGGGCGTGGCATAGTGCGCGGTCAACACCGCTACCTGCCATTGATTACGGCTATAAATCTGCTCGCGCCAGAAATCATCGACACACGCTTGTTTGATACTGGCTAAATCATCGGTCAATTCCGCATCAAACAACTGCCCGCTTTCCAGCGCGTGTTCTCGCAGCACTCGCTGACAAAAACTGTGAATAGTAAAAATACTGGCTTGGTCGATATTTAATAACGCCACATCCAAACGCTGTTTAATCAGATCAAGGTCAATCTCCAACCCATCCAACCAATTAACAATGGTTTCATCTGTATCTTCATCATAGTCATCGGCGTTTATCGCATTCCGCGCTTCCACCAAGCGACTGCGTATTCTGTCTTTTAATTCCTCCGTCGCCGCTTTGGTAAAAGTCACCACCAATATCTGGTCGATAGCCAGTTCCTGTTCCACCACAAAGCGCAACACCAGCATCGCGATAGCGTAGGTTTTACCCGTACCCGCACTGGCTTCTATCAGATTAATACCTTGCAATAATTCAGTGGTAGCCGCGTCGAAATATTCTGTGTGCATGGGTGCAATTATTTAATGGGTGAGTGATGTTAAGCGATGATGACTGCCAGTCCTTCAAGGCATAGCTATCTACACAAATTAACAATGAAAAATAGTATCATAATAGAATGACTAAAAAACACTCACAAACATTGATGCACGCTTGTCCAAACGCTATCAGCAGCTGATTGAAGAATCCTTGAACGCTAATGATGCTTT
>JAURYI010000054.1 GCA_030654015.1 Methylococcales bacterium
ACGCGAATAAATTCGCGCCTACCTTTTCTTAACTTAATGGCATTGACGCGCTGCGTGGGAATGCAGTTTCAACGCGCCGCGTTGCGCATCCACTTATCTAAAAAGGTTACGTCCTAATGAACAAACAACTGCTTGCCACTGTTTTATGCCTCACCTTAAGCGCGTGTGCATCCACACCCCATCACACTGCCGAAAAAATCACCAGCACCCAGCTCCTGCAAACCACCACCACTTGGGACGGTAAAGCAGTCACCTACCCCACCGATGCCAAAGCGCAAGTCACTGCGCTGATGATAGAAATTCCTGTTAATGGTGAAACGGGCTGGCATCGTCATCCCGTGCCGTCGTTCGCGATGATTGTCGATGGTACGCTGGATGTGATGCTGAAAGACGGTTCGGTTAATCACCTGAAAGCAGGCGACCCCTTAGTTGAAGTGGTTGATACTGCGCACAATGGACGCAACACGGGCAACGTGCCTGTTAAAATTATGGTGTTCTACACTGGCACAGTGAACAGCGTATTAACGATTAAAGAACCGTATTAATAACCAGTTATGCAGGACACTGCCCACAGTTAAGCCTGACTGGTCGTAACCGCGTAGCGGTGAAATGGTTGTAGCAACAAAATATAAACATAACCAAGCCCCGCAGGGGTGAAATGTTTGTTTTCATCGAACATTTCACCCCTACGGGGCTATGAAATCATCTAAACACTTAGTCTACAAACATTTTACCCCGCTGGGGTTTTTTCTTAACTGTGGGCAGCGACACACAGCGCACCCTCGCGATTCACATATAGCGTATCGACATTATAAAATCAGGCTGACTGGGATATATTGACAATGTATTAACGTAATTCTAATAATGTATTATTAATGTATTAACTTAGCTCCGCACCATGCCCCAAATATAACCTCATTAACTCACCGCACTATAAATTCGCCTGAAAAACCAACGTTTCATACTACATTTCATCTTAAATATTATAGAATAATGACTTACTGGTTGTATGAAATATGTATTTATCCCACTGAGTCAATAGGACGGTTCTATGAAAAAAGCTACACTTGCACACGCCAAATCTATAGCACATTCACAACGTCTGGCATTGGAAAGCCGATTGGTCTTTGATGGTGCAATGGTGGCAACCGCCACGGAAGTCCAAGCCGATAGTGTGGATAATAAACCTGTCAGTGACACCCCAGCCGCCGCACCGAGTGCGCCGCCTGTTGATTTTTTCATGGATAAAACCCCGCCTGCTGTTGATTATCAACCCACGGTCGATAGTACCGACAACCAGCCTGCTTTTGCCGTTGAGCCGACACAGACGTTAAGTCCAGTCAGTGGCGTAAGCGGTGCTTACGCAACCACGCTGATTGTAGTAGACCCACGCGCCGACAATGCTGGCGCGTTATACAGCAATCCGCCCGTCAATACGCAAGTGATGGTTCTCGATGCCGCGCGTGATGGTTTTCAACAAGTGTCTGAATTATTGCAAGGGCGACACGATGTCACCGAGCTGAATGTATTGCCGTGGACAAATGGTAATACCCAATGGTTAGGTAATAAAATACTCTCCTCAACTCTGGATTCAGCCGTCAGTAACGAATTAATGCACTGGGGCGACGGTTTCAGTGATAACGCGGATATTATTTTTCATGGCACTGATAATCTGGGAGCTAGTTGGCTGAGCCACATAGACGCTTTAACAGGTGCGGATACCCATTGGGTACAAGGTATGGATTTTAGCCCCGCGCCAAACCACGAGTTAATCGTTGTTGATACCCGCATCGACAATTACCAGAGCTTGCTCGCCTCATTTAATGCCAATGCAGAAATACTGTTCATCGACCCCAGCAAAGACGGTATTCAGCAACTTGTTGACGGTCTTAAAGGGCGCACCGATATTTCCGCCCTGCATATTTTATCGCACGGTTCACAGGGTTCGTTTACCTTAGGCACATCAACACTGAACAGCGATAACATCGACAGCTATCAAGCCCAATTAGCCGACATTGGACAGTCTTTAAGCAATAACGGCGATATTTTGTTTTATGGTTGTGAGCTTGCCGATAGCGCGGCGGGTGCGGCGTTCATTAACCGCTTGGCGGCGTTGACTCAAGCGGATATTAGCGCGTCTGAGGATGTCACAGGCAATGCGGCAAAAGGCGGCGACTGGGTATTGGAATATCATTCAGGTGCGATTGAAACCGCCAGTTTAGTTGCCAACAGCTACGAGGGCTTGTTAGCCGCACCCGTCAATACGGTTCCAACGGCGCAGAGCGTTGCAGAAGATAACGCGCTTACCTTTGGCGCAGGCAAACTCATCAGCATCGGCGATGCGGATGGCACGGTATTAACTGTCGATGTTAGCGTGGCTCATGGTACGCTGACACTATCAGGCATAGCAGGACTCACACTGACGGGCAACGGCACGGGGTTTATTGCAATCACAGGCGGTACGATTGCCCAAATTAATGCCGCGCTTAATGGGCTGATTTATAACCCGACGGCAAACTATTCAGGGGCTGACACGCTAACTATAGATACTTTCGATGGTGCAACAACGGATACCGATAGCGTTGCCATTACTGTTACGCCTAATGCCACTGCCCCTGTGTTGACCTTGCCTAATACGGTGCAAATTGTTCAGGAAAATGTCCCTGCCTACCTGAATTTTACCGCTACCAATCCGATTATTCTGACTGATGCCGATGCCAACGATTTGCAAGTGCTTACGCTTTCTGTGGCTCACGGCACGTTGCTGATTAAAACCAATGTAGTAGGCGGCGTAACCACCGCTACCAATAATGGCACTGGCGCAGTTATCCTGACAGGAACAGCCGCACAACTCTCCGCAACGTTGGCGGATGCACAAGGCATTCAATATACCTCAACGTCCAACTATAGCTCCTCTGACCCCGCGTTTGCCGCGACACCCGAAGCCCTGTCTTTTTCGCTATCTGATGGTGTGGTTGCCCACAATCAATCAGGCACGGTGGGCATTAATGTTACCCCCGTTAATGACGCGCCTAGCTTTACTGGCGCAACTCCCGCGCTTACCGTTGAAGGTGGCAGTGTTGCGTTTTCTCTTGCGCAACTGGCATCCAGTGCCAACGCGCTTGATGTCGATATTCAGACGGGGCAGCAAGTGCTGTCTCAACTAGCGATAAAAATTGATTCATTACCCGTCGGTGGAACACTGACTTATAAAGATGGCGCGATTGAGGTCGGTTCGGTGATTCCAGTCACCGAGCTTGATAAGTTGAAATTTACCCACGACGGTACGGATATAAGTGCCAACCAGACTATCAGCTTCGACGTAACCGTCAGTGACGGCGGTGGCGGTGTCACTGCGGGCAGTATGTCAGTCACCGTCCAGCCTAAAAACGTCGCCCCCGTCATATCGGGCGCACCTGTGCTTATTGAAGGACAAATAAAAGTGGTTGCCCCCACTATTAACTTAGGCGATGCCTTTGATACCCCAGCCAATTCCAGCATAACTATTGATAACTTCATCACAGGCGGTCAAGGGTCGTTTTTCTTTGATGCCAATAACAATAATATTATTGATGCGGGCGAAACGCTCAGCGGCACTATTACGCTTGATGCAACACAACGCGCCAATCTGTCCACACAATTCAAGTTCAGCCAGAACGGCAATGAACCCAATATCCCCGCCACCATTTCACCGTCATACCGCATAACCGTCACAGACGCGGGCGGTGCGACTGGCATTCCATCAGCAGCGATTGCAAAAACCATCACGCTCAGTATACAGCCCAACAATGATGATCCTACCTTGTTGAATACTCATGCAAGCGTGGGTACTGCGCTGACCGCACAGGAAGGTAATGTCACCGCCATCACGGCGGCTATGCTGAAAATTTCAGACGTTGATCGCGATCCTGCCAACTTAGCGCAAACCACCCCTGAAAACCAGTTGGTGTACACGGTTGAAACCCGTCCGACTCAAGGCGAAATACAGATTTTTGTCGGCGGCGGGTTGGGTTATGGACTTGACGGCTGGATTACCTTAGGTGACGGCGGGCGTTTTACACAGGCGCAGGTCGCCGCTGGAGAAGTGCGCTATTATCAGACCACTAACGTACCCGATGCGGTCACCACTCCCGATAATTTTACCTTTACCGTGCGTGATTCCGCTTACGGCTATGATGTCTGGACAGACCGTGCCAACCCTGTCAGCAATCGTGAAGGCGGGGTACGCGCCACGCCTACGGGTGTCATTGCAACGCAACAGTTTTTTCTGGGCATTACCCCGTTAGCCACCGTCAATACGCCACGAACAGATGTTGATCCCGTTGGTGGCGAGGGTAATTGGGAAGGGCCTCCACGCCCTGCTACATCTGGTTTTGGCGGAAGCAATATGGTGTATTCATTTTTTCCAACTGGCGGAATGCTGAGCAATAACAGTACAGCGGGTGGAAGCTGGCAGGAAGCCAATGTGAATTCACCACCAGGATATGTCATCACCTCTACCATGCTGTCCTATACGATTACGCGCACCGACACGATGGGTACACCTGCCACGGGTGACGATGTTTCGGTTACTGTGCCGCCAAACGAGACTGTCTATACCCTGACCGTACAACCCAGCAACGGTATTATTCAAAGTTTTGCCAGCGGCAGTTGGCAGACCGTTCCTACTAACGCTCAGTTTACTCAGGCGGATATTAACAGCGGCAACATACGTTTTGTTCATGATGGCAGTGAAGACCATACGTCAACGTTCGGCTATACCGTCAGTGACGGAACGCCGAATAATTACACCAGCACCTTTGGACTGGATATTACACCCACCAACGACCGCCCCACTGCGCTTGGCGGCACGGTAAAAGTCAACGAAAAATTACTGCCCACTAACGATGGTCTGGTGCGACTGGGTAGCTCCGCCTTGGGTATGAGCGACGTTGACCTGAGTCTGGATGTTACCAAACGGACAACACCCGAAGGCAAGCAGGATTTTCTTTGGTTTCAGGTCATTGCGCAGCCTGCGGATACAGGGGCGACACAACATGGTGAGTTGCAACGCTGGAATGGCAGCGCGTGGGTGACGGTAACACTGGGTGAATGGCTGCCCAGTACCTTGCTGACCACAATGGTTGGCGGTAAAACCAGCGGACTGCGTTATGCCCACGATGGCAGTGAACCGCTTGCCTACCCGACTAACCCCAATGTCACTTTTCAATATCAGGTACGCGACGATTTGTTGAATCCGAATAATCCGTTTGCTACCGATACCAGCGCGGTTGCCGACAGCTCAGGTTCTGCTCAGTCTAATCAGAGTGCGCTTGCCACTACCACCATTCAAATCGTACCCGTCAATAACGCGCCTGTTATTGCCGACAAACCCAGTGATGCTGATCCGACTGTCATCGGGACGATAACTAGCGGCGGTGCGCTGACAGGTGTTAATAATGTTCTCACCAACGTCCCTGAGGGCGGGACTGTCACCATCACCAGCGCGTTCCTGACAGCGATAGATCAAGACAATACCACCGTGCAACGTCAATATATTCTGACCAGTTTGCCCACTCAGGGTAATCTGCTGCTGAATAACCAATTTTTGGGGGCTTTTTCTACGTTTACACAGGATGATATTGATAACAACCGTTTAACTTATCGCCACAACGGTACTGAATTTCCTACCCCGATTACCGACGCACTAGGCACTTACAGTGACAAGTTTCATTTTATTGTCAGTGATGCAGTATTTTATGATACGGGTGCTAGTGCGCCCAACTACAACACGTTTTTAATTGATTTCGGCACATTATCCTATAACGATGCCCCCACGATTGTTGCTCCAATTGGAATTGTTGACATTGACAGTGCCATTGCCGCTAATAATCTGGTGCCGGGATTTGTGGTCGCCGATCCCGATTTAGCCAACGGTGTACAGGCGGGTGAAACTGATTTTGTGCAAGTCACCGTGCGCCTGTTGGATTCAGCGGGTACGCCGCTGACCAATTACAGCACGGGCTTTGCAGGTGCGGGGGTCAATATCGGCTATACCACGCAAAGCGGCGGACTCTGGGCAGTCACTCAAACGGGTGTCGATAGTATCCTGCAACTGCAAGGCAGTCGCGCACAGGTTAATGCGGCACTCGCAGGATTGAGCGTCACGTTTACCAATGATGCTAACAATATGTACAAAGTACAAGTGATTGTTGACGATAGACTGCGTGATGGTACTGGGGCTTTAGATACGACAGCCAATGATGCCAACGGCGGCGAACTCAATCAATCCGCCATTATAGGCGGCGCACCGACAGCCGTACCCGCCACCGTTTACGATTGGGCTACAACGACCGCCGTGCCTGTTGTTCCTAATGGCAATATTGCGGCGGCGACTGTTGATATACGCGCGTCTCGCGTCAACGAGACACCGCCTTTTACAGGCCCTGCCAGCGTGACTGTGCTTGAAGATGTGCGTACGCTGCTACCTGCTAATTTCATTATTTCCGACCCTGAATCCGCTGGCTTTAATACCCCGATTACCGTCACGCTGTCTATTCCAGCGGGTCAGGGAACATTGGATGTTGCGGGTGCGGGTACTGTACAAACCAATTTTACGCCCAGCGGCGGACAGGCAGTTACTATCAGTGGCGATGGCACAACCAGCATTATCCTGACGGGGCGTGCTGCCGATATTCAAGCATTATTGAACCAGCGCAACTTTGCCAATACGGCTGCCGACCCGCTCGGTGGTCTGTATTATTCAGCACCCGCTAACGGCAACCACGACTACAATGCCGCCAGTGCGGGCGATGTCACCTTAACACTATCCCTCAATGATAACGGCTCGCGCTTTGGCGGTGACGTGGGCGCAGGTAGTGTTGCCGCCAATCCAGTTGATATAGTCATTCCGATTACCATTACACCTGTCAATGATGCGCCGACTGTCAGCAATGCCAGCAGTGCTGTTCCCGTAGCCATCAGCGGTATCACGGCGGTGACAGGCTTTGTGATTAGCGACCCAGATAACACCGATGGAGGCACTGTTCCCGCTGACGGTGCTTTAAACATCACCACAGGTGAAGTTGACTTTGTACAGGCAACCATTCGTTTATTACCAGCGGCGGGTACTGCGCCACTGCCCGCGACTGGCGGTGTCGGTGGCGTTGACCACAGCAACGTGGTGTTTGCTTCTTCTACCGTCGGGGGCGCAACCGTTGATACAACCTATACAGGCAACGGCAGTGCCTTGGTCATTCGCGGCACTGTGGCACAGGTCAACACTTATTTGAGCGGTTTAACCGTTGCTTTGAGCAATGGCTTAACCAACAACAACGCAAGCTATCGCGTACAAGTGATTGTTGATGACCGACTGCGTGATGCGGCAGGGGTTCTGAACGGTAGCAACGCGGCTAATGGCGGGCTGAATTCAGACGGTTCTACGGGAACAGCGAACGTACCTGTTACTGTCGTTGATCCCTACGCGGCTGTTCCCGTCTTAGCATTCAATGTCGCATCAAGCACTCGAGCTATTCTGAGTTCAGGTGTCAATGAAGCCCCCAGTTTTGTTGCACTGGACAATACGCCGACCTTTGTCGAAAACGGTGCAGCGATTGTCCTTGATGCCAATGCCACGCTGACTGATCCTGAACTCAGTGTCTACAGCAACTGGAATCTGGCGGTACTGACACTGGTTCGCAATACGGGTGCGAATAGTGATGATGTGTTTGGGGTCACAGGTTCTGGTGCTACGGGTATTAATTTCAGCGGCGCAACTATCCGTAATGGCACAACCGTCATTGGCACATTTACCAACAGTGCGGGTACACTGGCAATCACTTTTAACGCCAATGCAACCAATGCTGTCGTGGATTCGGTCTTGCAAGCGATTACTTACAGCAATAGCAACGACACGCCACCCACCAGTATCACTATCAATTACACCATCAATGACAGTAATACCAACACGGGTGCAACTCCACAGGGCGGGGCTAATCCGACGCTTGCCTTAAGTGGCGCGGGCAGCATCACTGTGGGTATTACGCCTGTCAATGATGCTCCCACACTGTCGGGAGTGACCGCTAAAACCTACACCGAAGATGCCACACCCGTTGTCATCGGTACGGGGGTAACACTGAATGATCCTGAACTGAAAACGTTTGCAAGCGGTACTGGTCAATGGGGTAATGCTTACTTGGTGCTGTCACGCAATGGCGCGGCCGATGTTAATGATGTTTTCAGTGCCAGCGGTACGCTGTCCGCACTGACCGAAGGCAGCACTTTGCTTGACGGAGCTGTCACCATCGGCACAGTGACGCAAAACACGGCGGGAATACTCACCATCACTTTTGCGGACGGAGTGACTACTGCACAAGTTCAAGCCGCACTCGGCAAAATCGCGTACAGCAATCCTATTCAATCACTTGCGGCGGCGGCTACCTCACCCGTAACCCTGAACTGGGTACTGCATGATGGCGATACTGATGCCGACCGCGCGCTTAACGGTCAGGGGACAACAGGCGACAAGTCGGTGACTTTTGCGCAAACCATCACACTCACAGGTGTCAATGACGCGCCTGTATTGGCAGATACCGCGTTGAGCATTACGCAAACTGAAGATGCTATCGCGCCAGTCGGTGCAGTGGGTACGCTGGTTTCCGCGCTTGCCAGTGCGAACATTGCTGACGCAGACACCAGCAATCCTAAAGGTATTGCGATTACCGCCACTGACAGTACGCGCGGCACTTGGTATTACAGCACCGACAACGGCACCAACTGGACAGCGTTTACTGCCACCAATACCACCGCCCGACTACTCGCGGCGGATGCTAACACCCGCGTCTACTTCCAACCGACCGCCAACTGGCAGGGGACTAGCATCACCAGCGGTCTGACGATACGCGCATGGGATGGCAGCACGGGAACTAACAGCGGCATTGCGGCTCAGGACTTGAGTATTGGTGCCAATGTCGGCGGCACAACGGCTTTCTCGTCAACCACTGATGTGGTCGCGGTCACGGTCACGTCAGTCAATGATCAGCCAACGGCTACCACTAATGTGGTATTACCTGCCATTCTTGAAGACACACTAACGCCCAACGGCGTACTGATTTCTGGGCTTGCGTTTAATTACAGCGATGTCACCGACAATCAAACCAGCAATGGCGGCGGCGATACCTCGACGGCATTTTCTTACATGGCGATTGTCGGCTCAACGGGCTACAACGCAACGCAGGGAAGCTGGCAAGTATCAACCACCGCCACGCCAAATCCTGCCGTCGCAAGCGACTGGATTACCATTCCCGTCAGTGGATTAAGTACATCGGCTGCATTGATTTTTGCCGCCGACAGACAAATCCGTTTTGTACCCGCGCCTGATTTTAACGGCACACCCGGAACGCTACAAGTGCGCTTGGCTGACGCAAATACCATCCTGACCAGCAGCACCGCCGCGACGACTAGATTTGATATTACAAACGTCGCTAATGGCGGCACAGCGACAACGGGTGCGTGGAATGCGACGAATCGTAACATCAGCACGATCGTCACCCCTGTCAGTGACGCACCCTCAGGCGCGGGTAATATTGTTACCACTAATGAAGATCAGACTTATACGTTTACCACCGCTAATTTCGGTTTTTCCGACCCGCGAGACAACTCGGCAGATACCTTTAGTCGGGTGTTGATTAGCACCTTGCCAAGCAACGGCACGCTTAAACTGAATGGTGTGAATGTGGTATCAGGTGATTATATTCTCGCCTCTGACATTACGAGCGGCAGATTGACCTTTGTACCGACAACCGACTTCAACAACACACTGACCACAACGACCAATACCATCAGTGTCAGTCCCGCGCTGGCAATCGCAGACAATACCACCATCACCTCAACCCTGACTATCAGCGGCGCGACGGCTAATATTTCTGATTTAAATCTTGCCCTGAATATCAGCCATACAGCGGTAGCTGATTTAATTATCAAGCTCACCGCACCTGATGGCACGGTACAAACTTTATATAATGGTAGCGGCAGTAATTTTAATAATTTAGTGCTGACCTTAGATGATGAAGCAGCCACCTCTGTCACCGTCATTCCCAACGACGGCACCTCTACGATTGCAGGCAGTTATAAACCTGCCAATCCACTGAGCGTATTTGACGGTAAAAATCCTAATGGTGTATGGACACTCAGTGTCACTGATGCGGATAACAACGACATAGGCACATTAAACAGCTGGTCATTGACACCGACCACCGTTTCGACAGGATTGGATTTTACTTTCCAAGTTGAAGATACAGGTAGCACCGCTAACGGCGGTGTCATACTTGATCAATCGCCCAATCCGATGATTATCAACGTAATACCGTTAAATGACGCGCCCGTATTAACCGCAACCGCCAGTAATCCATCGGTCACAGAAAATGCGACCACAGCGAGCGGCACATCCGTAGACCCTGTGGCACTGTTTACTGGGACAAGTATTGCCGATATTGACCTCAGCACCACAGCCGCACTGACCAGCACCGTATTTGGTGCGGGTAGCATTACCGTCAGTTTTACCGATGCTTATGTGACAGGTGACGTATTGTTCGTTAATGCTGTGTTGCCCGCAGGAGTTACCGTCTCAGGTGGAACTGCCAACGCACTGACGATCACTCTTGGCACAGCAACGACAGTAGCGGAAGTCAACAGTGTGTTAGCCGCCATTTCCTACAAAAGTACCAGCGACAACCCGACGGTTAATGACACCGATAATACCCGCAATTATCAAATAGTGGTGAATGACGGTAATAACCGCCAAGGCGCGGCAACACCGAATGCAGGCGGAGCTGCCGCACTTGACAGCAACATCATCAGCGGCATATTAACCATTACCCGCACTAATGACGCGCCTGTGGTTGATTTGAATGGTATAACTGCGGGAACAGATAATGCGGTAACGTGGACGGAAAACAGCAACGCAGCGCATACCGCCGTGGCTATCAATCCTAGTGCTACCGTTGCCGATACCGACAACACCAACATGACGCAATTAGTCATGCAGGTAGGCGGTGTATTGGACGGCAATAACGAAGTGCTGAACATCGGCGGGGGGAATTTTCTGCTTAACACCACGGTATCCAATGTGGCGGTCGGTGGTTTTCTGGTGTCTTATAACAGCGGCACTGGCACATTCACTATTTTGCCCACACCGACTACAGTCGCGTTAGCAAGCAGTTTTCAAACCCTGATTCAGGGCATTACTTACATCAACAACACCGACAATGTGACAGTGGGCAATCGCACCGTCACGTTCAACATCACCGATGCGGGCTTTGATAACAGCACGGCGGTCGGCGGTGAACTGGGCAGTAATATACCGACCACTACTATTAATGTGGTGCGTGCCAATGACCAGCCTGTCATTACCAACCTCAACGCAATCAGTTATTTTGAAAATGCCATTAACACCGCCGCCGCGATTATTGACGGCAGCATTACCTTAACCGACATCGACAGCCCCAATTACAACGGCGGCACATTAACGGTCAGCGGCTTGATTGCCGCTCAAGATACGGTATCGTTACCCACTGGCGCGGCATCTGTGACAGGCAATATACAAATCAACGGCGGTAATGTTGAGTATTATGACGGCAGTGCGTGGGTGGTTATCGGTACACAAAGCGGCGGCGTAGGTGCAAACTTCGTGGTGTCGTTCAATGCCAG
Organism: Methylococcales bacterium; assembly: GCA_030654015.1. Taxonomy (GTDB): domain Bacteria; phylum Pseudomonadota; class Gammaproteobacteria; order Methylococcales; family Methylomonadaceae; genus UBA4132. Next base: position 11,686 of record JAURYI010000054.1, read on the forward strand.
TGCCACGCCTGCTATTGTGCAGCGGGTCATCGAAAACCTGACGTTTGCCAATAGCTCCAATAATCCCACGTTATCGCGCACCCTGAACTTAGCCCTGAATGATGGCGGCACGGGTACGGTGCAAAATGCGACCGTCGGCATCACTATCAAACTGGACAACGACGCGCCCGTGATGACAGCGGCAACGCTGGGCGGTACTTATACTGAACAAAATGTCACGCCATTGCAATTTATCAGCGGTGCAATCAGCGTATCTGATCCTGACAGCCCTGCTAACTTTTATATTAATACCGCCGCCGTAGCAGGTTCATTGACGGTTGCGTTAGACGGTTATCAAACAGGCGACACGCTTTCTGTCGTGCATCAAGGCAACGGTGCTGGGCAAATCGGCGTTGTCGGCAACACCCTCAGCTATGGCGGTACTGCCATTGCTACCACCAGCGGCGGCAATGGTGCGCCGCTGGTGATTACGTTTACCTCTGCTACGGCAACACCTACCGCTGTACAAGCCTTGCTTGCGCAACTGGCTTTCAGCAATACCACCAATGAAGACCCAACGGTCAATAACACCGACCCCAGCCGCGTGTTTACCGTCACGCTGAATGACGGCGGCAATACTAAAGATACCACCTCCAGCACCACGGCATTGACCGCGACCCTGACGGGGACTATCAACCTGACAGCAGTGAATGACAAACCTGTCATTACCCCCGCAGGAACACCCGCCGCCTACACAGAAAATGCGGTTGCCACCGTGGTGGATAACGCTTTGACCGTCGCTGATGTCGATGATACGCAAATAAACGGCGGCACAATCAGCATTACGGGTAATTTCTTGGCAGGTGATGTATTGGCAGTCACCAACATAGGGAACATTACAGGTAATTATGTACCTGCAACAGGTGTTTTAACGCTGTCTGGACTGGACAGCATAGCCAACTACCAAGCGGTATTGCGCAGTCTGACTTACTTAAACAGTACCGATGATCCGACTGATAACACCACCAAAACCACGCGCACTCTAACCTACAGTTTAACGGATGCGAACTCGGATGCCGTCGGTGCAGCAACCAGCATTGCCGCAACTAAAACCATCAACGTAACGCCACTGCAAGACGCGCCCGTATTGACAGGCGGCGGTGCAACGCTGACGTATACCGAACAAACGGCGGCGGCAGTGATAGATGCCACGGTCACGGTCTCTTCCGATGCCGACGATACGCAAATGTCAGGTGCGACCATTACCCTGAGTGCAGGTTATACCGCAGGGGATATTCTCAATTTTACCGCGCAAAACGGCATTACTGTCGTCAGTAACAGCGGCGGCGTGTTGGTATTGACAGGCAATGCGACACTGGCAAATTACACCACCGCACTGCGCTCTATTAGCTTCAATTCCACTTCCGATACCCCGACGATTATCAGTGCCAGTCGTACTGTCACTTGGCAAGTGCGGGATGCTAATTCGGATGCCACAGGTGTCGCCAGTAGTAATACCGTCACCAGTACCATTAACATTCTGGCTATTAATGACACACCTGTGTTGACTGCGCTGGGTAATACCGTGAATTTCACCGAAGTCGGTACGGCGGTAGTCTTGAATAATGCAGTCACCGTTGCCGATGTGGATTTAAGCCCACTCAGCGGCGGTGCGGGTAACTACAACGGCACGACCCTGACCTTAATGCGTAACGGCGGAGCAAATGCGGCAGATGTGTTTTCCAGCACGGGTACATTAGCCGCCTTAACGCAAGGCGGTAACGTCACCGTCGGCGGCACAACCATTGGCACAGTCACCAGCAATTCAGCAGGAACGCTGGTTTTAACCTTCAACGCCAATGCGACCACTGCATTAGTGAATAGCGCGTTACAGCAAATCGCCTACCGTAATACTTCCACTACCCCGCAGGCTTCGGTACAAATAGACTGGTTGTTTAATGACCAAAACCCGAACATCACAGGCGGCGGCATCCTAGGTACAGGTCAAGACCAAGGCGGCGGCGGTGTGTTAAGCGCAAGCGGCTCTACCACTATTACCATCGACCGCTTACCGACGGCTAACGCGGACACCAACAACATTGCTGAAAACGCGCTGAATGTGACGGGCAACGTGATGACAGGCGCGACCACAACGGACGACCAAGGCGACCCTGCGGCAACTGTCACGGGTGTGGCATTAGGTACGCAAGCCAGCACCAGCGGCAGTGTCAATACCGCTATCACAGGCAGTTACGGCAGTTTGACGCTTGATAGCACGGGGGCTTACACCTACACCTTGGACAACACCAACCCACTGGTAAATAAACTACTGACAGGGCAAACCCTGACTGAAACCTACAGTTACACCATTACCGACGCAGACGGCGATACCAGCACCACCACGCTGATAATCACTATCAACGGCGTGACTGACGGTGCGCCGACTGTTGTTCCTGTCGATGGTAATGGCGCGGCGACAGGTGAAGCGACAGTATTTGAACAAGGCTTGGTCACGATACCCGACACCAGTGAAACCACCACAGGCACACTCACTGTGACCGCACCTGACGGTATGGCATCAGTGACTATCGGCGGTACGACTTTTACGGTCGCCCAATTGGCGGCGTTCAGTGTCGGCTCACCATCGGCGGCTATTAATACAGGTGAAGGCACATTAAAAGTGACTGGGTTCACTATCGGCACGGGTGCGGCATCCGCACCGACTGCTGGTACGCTGAGCTACACCTACACACTCAATGCCACACAAGCCCATACAGGCGGCGCGGCAGTCACCGAGAGCGTTGATACGATTGCTCTCGTAGTCACCGATGCCACCACAGCAGCGAACACCTCAACGGGTACATTAACCGTGCGTATTGTCGATGACACACCGACTGCCAATGCCGATACCAACAGTATTACCGAAAACGCCGCGACGACCACAGGCAACGTGTTTTCTGGTAGTGGCGGTGATGTCGCTGACCGACTCGGTGCGGACGTGACAGCAACACCCGTGACAGGTGTTGCAGCAGGCACGCAAGCCAGCACCAGCGGCAATGTCGGCAGTGCTGTGGCAGGCAGTTACGGCAGCCTGACGCTCAATGCCACAGGCGGCTACACCTACACGCTGGACAACAGCAACGCCGCTGTCAACGCACTGCGCACAGGGCAAACACTGACTGACACTTACAGCTACACCATCACTGACGCAGACGGCGACACCAGCACCACCACGCTGACTGTCACTATCAACGGCGCGACCGATGGCGCACCCGTCATCACGCCTGTCGATGGTAACGGCATTGCCACAGGTGAAGCGACGGTATTTGAAAAAGGGCTAGTCGCTCCCACCGATAACAGCCAGACCACCACAGGCACACTCACTATATCCGCACCTGACGGTATGGCATCGGTGACTATCGGCGGTACGACTTTTACGGTCGCACAATTGGCGACATTCAACGTCGGCTCGCCATCAGCAGGTATTAATACGGGCGAAGGCACGTTAATAGTGACAGGCTTCACTGTCACAACAGGTACGGCATCCGCACCGACCGCAGGTACGCTGAGCTACAGCTACACGCTCAATGCCACACAAGCCCATACAGGCGGGGCGGCAGTCACTGAAAGCGTTGATAGCATCGCGCTGATTGTGACTGATGCCACCACGGCGGCGAACACTTCAACAGGCACATTAACCGTGCGTATCGTCGATGACACACCGACTGCCAATGCCGATGTCAACAGCATCGCCGAAGACACGGCGACCAAAAGCGGCAACGTGTTTTCTGGCAGCAGCCCTGATGTTGCCGACCGCCTCGGCGCGGACGTGACCGCAACACCCGTGACGGGTATTGCCGCAGGTACGCAAGCCACTACCAGCGGTAATGTCGGCAGTGCTGTTGCTGGTAGTTACGGTAGCCTGACGCTCAATGCCGATGGCAGTTATACCTACACGCTGGACAATACCAACCCGCTGGTTAATAAATTATTGACAGGCGATACCCTGCTGGACACTTACAGCTATACGATTACCGATAGCGACGGCGACACCAGCACGACGACGCTGAAAATCACTATCAACGGCACGACTGATAACATCCCCAGTATTGTTCCTGATGATATAAATACTAACGCGATTACAGGGCATATCAGCGTACGAGAATCAGGACTCACCAGCGGCGCAGATACCAGCGAAACCACGACAGGAACACTGCAATTAAGCGCGTTGGATGGTTTAGCGAGTATCAACGTCGGTGGTACAGCCGTTACCTTGGCACAACTCAACACTCTGGGCGCGACCCCGATGACTATCGTCACCCCTAAAGGCACGATTACCTTAACGGGCTATAACTCGACTGCCAACGTAGGCGGCGTATCTACCGCAGGTACGTTGACTTACACTTACACGCTGACCCAAGTACAGAACACACCTGCGGCAACTGAAAATACTAACAACATTGTACTCAGTATCACTAACGCAGGCGGCAACACCGTCACCGATACGCTTATTGTGCAGATTGTCGATGACACGCCCACAGCTAATGCCGACATTAACAGCGTGAATGAAGGTAATACCACCGCAGCGACCACCACCAGCGGCAACGTGTTTTCTGGCAGTGCAACCGATATTGCCGATCGCATCGGTGCCGACGTGAATGCAACGCCCGTCACTGGTGTGGCACTGGGTGTTCAACTCAATACCAGCGGCAATATCAATAGTCCAGTAACTGGTAATTACGGCAGTCTGACGCTCAACGCGACAGGCGGCTACACTTACACGCTGAACAACACCAACCCCGCTGTCAACGCACTGCTGACGGGTGAAACGCTACTGGAAACCTACAGCTACACCATTACCGATGCAGACGGCGACACCAGTACCACGACACTGACCATCACCATTCGAGGTATCACTGACAGTACGCCTGAGATTACGCCCATTAATGGTAATAATCCAACCACGACCAACAGTGCCGCAACTGTATTTGAAAAAGGGCTGGTGACACCCAGCGACGGCAGCCAGATGACTACGGGAACAGTGTCTGTGACTGCACCTGATGGGATGGCATCGGTTACGATAGGCGGTACGGTATTTACCATCGCACAACTGGCAACGTTCAGCGTCGGCTCACCCTCGGCAAGTATCAATACGGGTGAAGGCACGCTGGTCGTCACTGGTTTTAATATTGTCGCAGGCCCTAATCCCTCACCTACCGCCGGCACACTGAGCTACCGTTACACGCTCAATGCCGCACAACCGCATACGGGAGGCATTGCAGTAACTGAATCAACCGATCGCATCACGTTAATCGTAACGGATAACTCATCAAAGGCTAATACCGCAACCAATACGCTGATTGTACGCATCGTCGATGACACGCCTACAGGCAAGGCTGATACCAACAGCGTTATCGAAGGCACGACAACAGCGGCAACGACCACCCAAGGTAATGTATTCGGCGCAATCGGTGCATCAGCGGGCGATGTTGCGGATAGAATCGGCGCAGATGCCACAGCAACACCTGTAACGGGAGTTAGTTTTGCAGGTAGCGTCAAGACGGTCGGCAGTGCGTTCAACAGTGCTTACGGCAGCCTGACACTCAATGCCAATGGCAGTTATATATACACGCTGGATAACACTAACGCCACTGTCAACGCGCTGGGTCTGGGGCAAACACTGAGCGAAACATTCAACTATACCATTACCGACGCAGACGGCGACACCAGTACCACCACACTGACCATCACTATCAATGGGCGTAATGACGCACCTATCGCGGTAAATGACATTCAGACGGGCATCACAGGACAACCTGTGATTATTAATGTACTGGGCAATGACCGCGATCCTGAAAATAACATCAACCCCGCAACAGTAAAAATCGTCGGTACAGTAAACGCGGGAGATTCATTAGAGGTTGCAGGTGAAGGCATCTGGTCGGTTAATCGCCTGACAGGCGCAATTACCTTTACACCTTTTGCAGGCTTTACTGCTGATCCGACCCCGATTAGCTATACGGTAACAGATAGAACTGACTTAACCTCCAACCCTGCAACCGTCACTGTCGATTATCCGCAAACACCGCCATTGGCTGTCGATAACGTTGTCACAGCCGTCACGGGAAAACCGATTACTATCACCGTGCTGGATAATGATAGCGATCGTGAAAATGACATCAACCCCGCCACGATACACATCGCGGGTACAGCAAATGCAGGTGATTCATTAGTGGTGGCAGGTCAAGGCACTTGGTCGGTTGATGTAAGCACAGGCACAATTACCTTCACACCCAACCTAGGTTTTACGGACAGCCCAACACCGATTAGTTATACAGTGAGCGATAATACAGGCTTAATGTCGAACGCCGCACGCGTGACAGTGACTTATCCACCCGTGATAGTCACCGACATAGGTACTTCAGGTTCATTAATTATGCTCAGTAATCCTGATAAAACCGATTCATCCAGCAAATATAATGAGGAAGAAAAGAAAGCGATTCTTGAATCTAAGTTCAAACCTGATAATCAACTGCCACCCGCACGTTTAAGTTTATATATTCCGATTCGCCACTACGTCATTTCCTTGACAGGCTCTTTGCGCGATCAGGTGGTGCTGGAACTGGAACGTTATTCGTTCAGCGTACCAAGATGGATGTTCCGTCATACCGATCCCAATGAACAACTGGAATTTGAAGCCGCCCGCCCTGACGGTTCATCGTTACCTGAATGGCTGACCTTCAACCCCAAAACCTTGAAGTTTTCAGGTGTACCGCCCAAAGGTGCGCATAACGAACGAGTGATGGTCACAGCAAGAGATTCTTACGGTAATGAAGTACACGCCACCTTTAATGTTCACGTCAATAAAGAACGGATGCGTTCGGGTGTCTCTCATAAAGTGTTTGAGAAACATAAACTGGGCGAAAAAAGAACCGTCGGTAAAGCAGGTTTATCCGAGCAGATTCATGCGATGGGTAAATTGAACAAACTACAGGAAAGTCGGGCATTGCTTGATAGTTTTAAAAGCGTAGTGTTGTTAGCGGACGAATAGCTTTTGTCCACGAAAGACACGAAAAGCAAGAAAAAATAACTGCGTTGCTGCATTCTTGGTTCACGGTATAAATAAACCTGCGAAGTTTTTAAAACCTCGCAGGTTTTAGTGGTAGCGTATTAAATCTGTTGTTTTTACGTTGAGACATGACTGCCAGTCCTTCAAGAACTGGCAGTCATTAGTAGCGCAGTAACAGGTTTAACCCATCCCCATTTTAGTATGCAAATAACTTAATCATCGCGGATTTTCACGTTTTTCATAAACAAAAAAAAGCCCGCAGTTTTAAAAACTGCGGGCTTTTTTATTGACCGTTGAATGAATCCAGCGGTTATTTACGCATGATATTGATACCTTTTAACAGGTTCAACGCTTCGTAAAGCGGATAATCTTTAGTGTCCAGAACGGCTTTGCCTGAATCACCTTTGCTATCATCAGTCGCGTCTTTGTTTGAATCTTCTGACTGATTATCCTCAGACGGTTTCTCTTTATCTGTCTCGTCTTTCTTATCATCCGCACCTTTGATTTTTTCCAGATGGTGCGATAAGTCAGCTTCTTTCACAGGTTTAAAATCGCCTTTATCTTTATCCAAAGATTCCAGTTTGACATTCGCCAACGCTACATCAGGTTCAATACCTTTAGCCTGAATAGAGCGACCAGAAGGCGTGAAATAACGCGCGGTGGTCAGCTTGATTGCAGAACCTGTATTGGTCGGCAAAATGGTTTGTACCGAACCTTTACCGAATGATTTTTCACCCATGATGATGCCGCGTTTAGAATCCTGCAACGCACCTGCGACGATTTCGGAAGCCGAGGCAGAACCCGCATTAATCAATACCACAATAGGCGCGTTATCAATCAAATCATCAGGTGCGGCACTGAAGCGCATTTGTGAATTGGCAATACGACCTTCTGTGTAAACAATCAGTCCGCTTTTCATGAACGCATCGCTGACTTCAACAGCGGCATTCAACACACCACCTGGATTGTTGCGTAAATCCAGTACCAGTCCTTTTAAAATACCTTTGTTTTCTTTTTTCAGACCAGCCAGTGCTTCTTTAAGAGCCTCGCCCGTGCCTGATTGAAAACTACTGATACGCACATAACCGTAGTTCTTTTCTATCATGCGACTTTTAACGCTTTTCACTTTGATGATAGCGCGAACCAGTGTCATTTTTAACGGTTTTTCTGCACCTTCACGCACCACGAGCAGGTCAATTGGCTTACCCGCTTCGCCGCGCATATGTTTAACGGCTTCCGTTAAGGTCATGCCTTTGACGGGTCTGTCGTCGAGTTTAATAATCAGGTCGCCTGCTTTGATACCGGCTTTTTGGGCAGGCGTATCATCAATCGGCGAAACGACTTTAATAAAACCGTTTTCCATCGTGACTTCAATACCCAGACCGCCGAACTGCCCCGATGTGCCTTCTTTCAGTTCCTGATATTCTTCAGTATCCAGATAGGCAGAATGCGGATCAAGTCCACTCAACATCCCTTTAACGGCATCTTCGAGGAGTTTTTTATCCGACACAGGTTCGACATAGTCTTTTTTAATACGCCCGAAAATTTCGGTAAATGTCCGTAAATCTTCGTAGGGTATCGCTTCTGTCGTAGCGGTCGCGGGTGCTGCTATTGCCGGCTCATCGTCTTTGTCAGCAAAGACACTGCCGCAGATGCCCATAAACACACCCAACATAATCCCTAAGGATAAAATAAAAATATTTTTCTTTTTTAGCATCTGCCTTAAAACCCCAACTCTTCAATTTCCTAAAAATATATTATGTAACGATAACTCATTTAGCGGTGCTTTTTTTTACACACCAGCCAAGTGGATCAATCGGCAACCCTTGTTTGCGTATGGCAAAATACAATCCAGACTGTTTACGCCCACCACTTTTACCCACAGACGCAATCACGTCACCCGCAGCTATCACATCGCCCTCACGCTTATACAGGCTTTGGTTGAAACCATGCACCGTCATATAACCTTGACCATGATCTATAATAATCAATGAACCGTAACCCTGAAACGGCCCTGAATAAGCGACTTTGCCCGCAGCAACCGCTTTGACTTCTGTACCTTCTTCCGCATTAATCAGCACTCCGTCCCACAAACCTCCTGCCCGCGCACTGCCGAACTTGTGAACTGAGCCAGTAACCGGCCATGCTAACTGCCCTTGAAGTGCGGCAAAGTTGCTGTCAATCTGCGGCGTTTCTGGCTCAGGCTTAGCAGTTTCTTTGGGCGGCTCAACGGTTGGTGTGTCGGTCAGCGCGTTTTTTTCATCCTGTAAGCTGCTGATCAAGCCTCTGAGCTTGTTTTCACTTTCTTTTAAATCGGCTAACTGGTGTTGACGCGACGAAAAATCACGCAGTAATTGTTGCAGCAACGCGCTTCTTTGTTGTTTGACCTCATCAAAATCCACCTGCTCAACCTGTTTTTGTTCGAGGCTTTGTTCAAGGCGTTTGGTTTCGGTATCTTTTTGCTGATCCAAGCGTCCTTGAAACTGAATCGCCAGTTTAAGATCACTCAATTTTTTTAAGCGTGCTTTATTGATGTAATTGTAATATAGCATCATTCGGCTGGATAACACGGGGTCTTGTTGATTTAACAGGATTTTCAGCTTGTCTCTTTGCCCCATGGTGTAGGCTGATTTTATTTGTACCGCCAGTTCTTTGCTTTGCTTGTCTATTTCGCGGCGATAAATAATTCTATCCTGTTGATTTTTGCCCAGATTTTGGCGGGTTTGTTCAATTTGCGCTTGCAGCGTTTTTAAGGAGGCGGCAATTTCGCCGTAACGTTTTTCTACTTCTGCCAACTGATTTTGTAAGGCGGCTTTTTTCAGCTCAATACGCTGCATATTGTCTTGGGCGACCTCAATATCCGCCCGCACGTCGCTCAATTCGCTACTTTTATCTAACAGTTCAGCCCGCCCCTCGTTGACCGAGAGGCTGAGCATTAAACAAAAAATCAGCTTTTTTTCATTCACAAATGAGCGATCTGCCTGTCATTTCAATGGGTTTTTCAACGCCCAAAATATCCAGCATAGTGGGTGCTAAATCAGATAAGCTGCCGCCTGAGGCTAATGGATGATTGCCGCAGACATACACTAACGGCACTTGATTGGTGCTGTGTGCGGTATGGGGTTGCCCTGTGGTTTTATCAACCATTTGTTCAATATTACCGTGATCTGCCGTCAATAATAATTGTCCACCGACACTTTTTAAGGCTTCAACAATGCGTTGCAAAGCGGCATCTACCGCTTCTACAGCAAGAATAGCGGCAGGTATCACACCCGTATGTCCGACCATGTCACAATTAGCGTAATTACAGATAATGACATCGTATTTGCCGCCAGTGATAGCTGCGACTAAATGGTCGGTCACTTCAGGCGCACTCATTTCGGGTTGTAAATCGTAGGTTCTGACTTGTGGCGAGGGTACTAAAATGCGGTCTTCACCTGCAAACGGGGTATCCACTCCGCCATTGAGGAAAAAGGTAACGTGGGCGTATTTTTCGGTTTCTGCCAATCTTAATTGCGTCATACCTACGTTTGCCAGCACTTCGCCTAAGCCATTTTTCATGTCGGTTGACGCGAAGGCAACATCATAATCAAAGTCTTGATGGTATTCGGTGAGTGTGCAGAAATAACCTAAATGCGGTGCATGATTTCTTTCAAAGCCAGTAAAATTTTCAGCGGTAATCGCTTGGGAAATTTCACGCGCACGGTCAGCACGGAAATTCATAAATACCACGGAATCATGCGGTTCAAGCGCAACTGCTTTTTGATTGGCATCCAAAATAGCGGTGGGCAGCACGAATTCATCGGTTTCGCCACGTTCGTAAGCCGCTTGTAACGCGCTCAATGCCGAATCGGCACTAAACTCAGCTTCACCTTTAACCAATAAATTATAGGCGCGTTGCACTCTGTCCCAGCGGTTGTCTCTGTCCATTGCATAAAAACGCCCTGTGATAGACGCAATGCGCCCTACACCCATAGCGGCAAATTTTGCATCCAGTAATTCAAGTGATGACGTGGCACTTTTAGGTGGTACATCACGACCATCTAAAAAAGCGTGTAAATAAATTTTAGTCAAGCCGCGTTTCGCCGCCAGCTCAACCATTGCCATAATCTGCTCTTCATGACTGTGTACGCCGCCCGCAGACAGCAAGCCCATAATATGCAAGGCTTTATCGCTGGTTTTAGCTAAATCAACCGCACGGCATAACACGGGATTGTTGTAAAAACTGCCGTCTTCCACAGCATTATTCACTTTGGTAAAATCCTGCGGAACGTAACGACCTGCGCCGATGTGCGTATGCCCGACTTCGGAATTACCCATTTGATCGCCGGGTAAACCGACGGAATGACCCGAACAATCCAGTAAGGTCATCGGATACTCTTGTTGCAACTTATCCCAACAAGGGGTGTTTGCCATAGCAATGGCGTTATTTTCTGTGTCCTGTGTGTAGCCGAATCCATCAAGAATCAGCAATACTAACGGTTTGGGTCTATTCGACATTCATCTCTCCAAAAACTAAAAAAGCCTACATAAGGGATATAGGCATAAACTCAAGTTATATTATCAATTACCCAAAACGATTAAAAATAAGGTATCATTTTGCCAGATTTGCTGGTTTTTTGTATTTTTACACGAAAGCACTCAGGCGATATTATACCCGATGTTCGGTTTTTTTAGTTGCCTTTGGCATTCTAAAATCAGCTGAAAGTGTGTCTGGTATGTGCGGTTAAACAAGCTATACGCTCATACTTGCTAAGCCTGTCCAACTGCTTGAAAATTTAACGCAGGTTGGCAATCGCTTGTGTTCCGACGGTTAGCAAAAAGTTATTTTATAATCCGATGTCATCAACCCGTAGTATTAGTAATTATAATGAATAATAAAGACCCGCACATTTTGTATGATGATGCCGATATAATTAAAGCCGCCCGCTGCTTAAAAGCAATGTCTCATCCCCTACGCCTGAAAATACTTTGCCTGCTCGGCAATAAATCCATCAGCGTACAAGATATTGTTGAACAGGTCGGTACCAGTCAAAGTAACATTTCTCAGCATTTGTCCATTCTTAAAGAAAAAAATATTCTCGGCTGTAAAAAAGAAGCCAACCGTGTCTATTACTTTATTGATGATGAACGGATGCTCAAACTGATTGAAATGATGCGTGAAGTTTTTTGTTCTTCGCATTAATCTGTTTTTACCTTTCACTTAACAAAATACAAACTTACCCAATATGGATAGATATATAGAGTTTATTTTAAATCACTACATTCTGGTGCTGGCACTCGCCGTAGTGACTTATTTATTAATACAAGAAGCATTTGACGGCGTATTTAATAAATCAAAGGCGGTTTCGCCGTTATTAGCCGTCGCTAAAATGAACGACAGTGATACGATTATTATTGATGTGCGCGAAGCCCCCGAATTTGTGGTCAGCCATATTGAACAGGCGACCAACATAGCATTAAGCAAATTACCCGAAGAATTACCCAAACTGACTGAACAAAAAACCAAACCGATATTGCTGATATGTCAAAATGGTACACGTTCTGCTTCAGCGGGAAAAATTCTCACTAAAGCGGGTTTTGAGCAAGTGTTCGTCATCACAGGCGGCATGACTGCATGGGAAACCGATTATAAACTGCCCGTCAAAATGTCTGCTAAGTACAAAAAATAACACCCTTTCATTTAATTATTCTTAAACAGGAAATACTCCGTTATGGCTGAAGATAACAACGCGACAGAAAAACAATTTTCTATTCAAAAGATTTACACCAAAGATATGTCTTTTGAAACGCCCAATTCACCGAAAATATTTACTGAACAATGGGAACCCTCCGTTGATTTCAACTTAGGCTCTCATGTTGAACCTTTGGATAACGCTTTCTTTGAAATCAACCTGACGCTGACTATCACTGTTAAAAACAAAGACACCGTTGCTTATTTAGTTGAAGTTAATCAAGCGGGTATTTTTGCGTTAGCGGGTTTCAGTGATGAAGAAATGGGGCCTATGGTCGGCAGTTTCTGCCCTAACATCCTGTTTCCTTATGCAAGAGAAGCAGTATCTGACTTAATCGTCAGAGGTGGTTTCCCACAACTGCTTTTAGCACCTGTCAATTTTGATGCTTTGTATGCGCAACACTTGCAACAAACTCAAGCAGCACCTACCCTCAATTAATCTGTTTGATGAATAAAAACATAGCCTTGCTGGGTGCAGGCTCATGGGGAACTGCTCTTGCTCTTCTGGCAGCCAGAAATGGCTGCCAAGTATTGCTATGGGGACATAATCCCGCTCATGTCGCCGCTTTAACCCGCGATAGAGAAAACAAACAGTTTTTATCAGGTCTGGCTTTTCCCGATAATCTACACATAACGGGGGATTTGGCTGAGATTGCCGCCTTTTCTGATTTATTATTAGTCTGTGTACCCAGTCACGGCTTCAAAGACATACTTGTCAAGCTCAAACCGTATTTATCGCGTGACGTTAAAATCGCATGGGCAACCAAAGGTTTTAATCCAGACGATGGTTGCCTGTTGCACGAAGTGGTTGCTGATGTATTCGACACAGACACCCCCGCCGCCATTTTGTCAGGCCCGACTTTTGCGCGTGAAGTCGCCGCTGATTTACCCACTGCTATTACCATTGCCGCCAATCAACCTGAGTTTGCCAATCAATTAAGCGATATGCTGCACGGCGGACGCTTTCGCACTTATACCAGCTCCGATGTTATCGGCGTGGAAGTCGGTGGAGCGGTTAAAAACGTACTGGCAATTGCCGCTGGGATTGCTGATGGCTTGGGATTTGGAGCGAATACCAGAGCCGCACTGATTACACGCGGCTTAACGGAAATTATCCGTTTAGGGGTGCAGTTAGGCGGTAAACCCGATACTTTTATGGGCTTGGCAGGTTTGGGTGATTTACTATTGACCTGTACCGACAACCAATCGCGTAACCGTCGTTTTGGCTTGGCATTAGGCTTAGGCAAAGACCGAGCAGAAGCAACAGCGGACATCGGACAGGAAATTGAAGGTGTCTTTGCGGCAAGAGAAACTTATCTGTTAGCGCAAAAACACGGCATTGAAATGCCGATTACGGAACAAACTTACAAAGTATTATACGAAGGTTTAGACCCGTTGACCGCCGTACAAAATCTACTCGGTCGCGAACAAAAATCGGAATCGTAGCCAATAAGTTTAATGTCCACGAAAAACACGAAAGCCACGAAATAGTTACCTATTTTTTCGTGCCTTTCGTGTTTTTCGTGGACGAGAATTACTTTATCAACGCCCCCGCAAAATCCAACTGCCGCCATGCTTCGTACAGCACAATCGACACAGTATTAGACAAATTCAAACTGCGACTGGTCGCGGTCATCGGCAAATATAAACAATGCTCTTCGCCTGACTCCGCTAATACCTCGGCAGGTAAACCGCGTGTTTCAGGGCCGAACAGCAACGCATCACCCGCCTGAAAACTTACCTCGCTGACCCTACGCCGACCTTTAGTGGTCAGCGCAAAGACCCGTTGCGGTTTAACCTCTTCCAAAAAGGCGGCGAGCGAGTCGTGTAGGCGCACCGCCACCCATTCATGATAATCCAGCCCTGCGCGGCGCAATTTTTTATCATCCAATTCAAATCCCAAGGGTTTGATTAAATGTAATTGCGCCCCTGTATTGGCACACAAACGAATAATATTGCCAGTATTCGCGGGAATTTCTGGCTCATATAAAACAATATGCAGCATTAGTTGTAGTTGTTATCAACGTGAATCGGCTTAAGTTTCCAAATTTCGTCGTTGTATTCAGTGATTGTTCTATCGGTCGAGAATTTGCCGCTGTTCGCGGTATTTAAAATGCTCATGCGCGTCCAACGCTCTTTATTTTGAAACGCGGTTTCTACCTGTTTTTGCGCATTCACAAAACTGCGAAAATCAGCAATAGTCATCCACGGATCATTAGGGCTTTTGATGGAATCAATAATACAGTCGAAAATATTCGGTTCAAACTGATTGAAATGTCCGCACTCCAGCAAGTTCATCACGCGCTGTAAATCTTCATCCTGATTAATCATGCCCACAGGATCATAATGATGACGTAAATCTTCCACTTCATTTTCCGTCAGACCGAATAAAAAGAAATTATCATCGCCGACTTCTTCACGAATTTCGATGTTCGCGCCATCCAGCGTACCGATGGTAATTGCGCCGTTCATCATGAATTTCATGTTGCCCGTGCCTGAGGCTTCTTTACCCGCCGTCGAAATCTGCTCGGATAAATCAGCACCGGGGCAGATTTTTTCCATTGCCGAGACGCGATAATTCGGCAGGAAGACCAGTTTTAATTTATCACCGACATCGGGATCATTATTCACCACATTGGCAACGCTGTTAATCAGTTTGATAATGCGTTTTGCCATGAAATAACCCGGAGCCGCTTTACCGCCAATCAACACGCAACGTGCCGTCCAGTTTTTGGTTTCCCCGCGTTTAATACGATCATACAAATGAATCACATGAAGCACGTTTAATAACTGGCGTTTATATTCATGAATCCGTTTTACCTGCACATCGAACAACGCTTCCACGTTTAAATCAATATCCAGTTCCTGTTTTTTAAACTCAACCAGTCGTTGCTTCGCATCTTGTTGCACTGTGTGCCAACGGTCACGGAAGGCTTGATCTTCGGCGAACGGCGTTAATTTTTTCAACAACGATAAATCTCTTACCCAACCATCACCAATAGTTTCCGTGATTAATTCGGCTAATTCGGGATTACACATTGCCAACCAGCGACGCGGAGTTACGCCATTGGTTTTATTGTTGAATTTTGCAGGCCACAATTCATAAAAATCATGGAACAAACCTTGTTGCAGTAATTTGGAATGCAGCGCGGCAACACCGTTGACAGAATGACTGCCCACGATAGCTAAATAAGCCATTCTTACTTTCTGTTCGCCGCCTTCTTCAATCAATGACATCCGCGCTAAACGGTCTTTATCACCCGGCCAATGCGTAGAGACTTCAGCCAAAAAGTGGGCGTTAATCTCAAAAATAATTTCCATGATACGGGGCAGCAGATCTTTCATTAAACCCACAGACCATTTTTCCAGTGCTTCTGGTAAGAGTGTGTGGTTGGTATACGCCATCGTATCACGGGTAATTGACCACGCTTTATCCCACGATAAACCATGAATATCCATCAACAAGCGCATCAATTCGGCAACGGCGATACTGGGATGAGTGTCATTTAATTGGAAAGCATTTTTCGCGGCAAAATCGGTAAAATCATTGTTATGACGACCAACCCACGTTTGCAATACGTCCTGCAAACTGGCAGACGCGAGTAAATATTGTTGACGCAAGCGTAAGGCTTTACCGTTTTCATTGGCATCATTGGGATATAACACCATCGTGATATTTTCGGCGGTATTTTTTGCGGCGACTGATTCCGCGTAATCGCCTTCGTTAAATTCCTGCAAATCAAATTCATCGGTCGCGGCGGCTTTCCATAAGCGCAGCGTATTGACCGTACCGTTTTTATAACCGGGAATCGGTGTATCAAACGGCACCGCCAGCACATCATGACTATTTACCCAACATACGCGCTTATGCCCGTTTTCATCGGTATGGCATTCAGTGTGTCCGCCGAATTTAATTTTTTGTGTGTATTCGGCACGTTCAATTTCCCAGACATTGCCGTTACGCAACCAATGATCGGGCTTTTCTACCTGCTCACCGTTGATAATATCCTGAGAAAACATTCCGTATTCATACCGCAAGCCGTACCCTGTGACGGGCAGTTGCAAGGTTGCGCAACTGTCAATAAAACACGCCGCCAAGCGACCTAAGCCGCCATTACCCAAGCCTGCATCGGCTTCCGCTTCTACCAGTTCTTCGAGGTCTAAACCCACATCGTACAGCACTTTATCAATGACATCGTTAATGCCCAAGTTAATCATGGCATTGCTGAGGGTGCGCCCCATCAAAAATTCCATTGATAAATAATACGCTCTTTTACAATCCTCATCTTTGTAGGCATTGTAGGTTTTTTTCCAGCGTTCGGTCAGGCGATCGCTAATCGCCAACGCCAACGCTTCATAGGCATAATGCAGCGATAGGCAATTTTCATCCCGACCCAGTCTATGCCCGTAATAGCGTTTAAAATCGGCCTCCATGTGTTGTTTGTCCATACCCAGATCAGGCAAGGTAGTAATATGCGATTTTGGAATACTCGTCTTAAAGCGTCTATGTGGCATCGTTTTTTACCATTGGCTAGTTAAAATATTAAATTCAATACATTATTCTACCAAAAATACACCCAATAATCCCGCACCTTGTGGTTAGCGACTTTGTGCTATCTCGGTTAAAATAGCTTTTTTTGCTTTAGGCTGAATAATGCGTATCCATCTACTCCCCACTCAATTGATTAACCAGATTGCGGCGGGCGAAGTGGTCGAGAGACCGAGTACCGTTGTCAAAGAGTTGCTGGAAAACAGCTTTGATGCAGGGGCGACACACATCACCATCGACATAGAGCAAAGCGGCAGTCGGCTGATAAAAATCAGGGATGACGGCTGTGGTATTGTCAAAGATGACTTGCCGTTGGCTCTATCGCGTCACGCCACCAGCAAAATTGCCAATCTGGATGATTTAGAACACGTCACCAGCATGGGATTTCGCGGCGAAGCCTTGCCCAGTATCAGCTCCGTTGCTCGCTTGACACTGATTTCACGCATTGAGAATGCGCCGTGTGCGTGGCGCGTCAGTGCCGATGGTTCAGAACAACACGCAGACCCCGAACCCGACCCGCACCCACAAGGCACTACCGTAGAAGTGCGCGATTTGTTTTATAACACCCCCGCGCGGCGTAAATTTCTCAAAACCGAAAAAACCGAATTTGCCCATATTGAATCGCTGTTGCATAAACTGGCGTTGAGTCGGTTTCATATCGGCTTTACCCTGACACACAACCAGAAAGATATACTCAAATTAAAACCTGCGCTGAGTGAAGCCGAGCAGGAATACCGTATAGCGGGTATTTGCGGCTCTGAGTTTATCAATAACGCGGTAAAAATTGACGTTGCCGCCTCAGGCTTGCAGCTTACAGGCTGGGTGAGTTTACCGACGTTTTCGCGCAGTCAGCCTGATATGCAGTTTTTTTACGTCAACGGACGCTTGATACGCGACAAATTAATCGCCCACGCCATTAAACAGGCGTATCAGGATGTGTTGTTTTCAGGGCGGCAATCGGTGTTTGTGTTATATCTGACCTTAGATCCCAGCTTGGTTGATGTCAATGCGCATCCGACTAAACAGGAAATTCGCTTTCGCGAAGGGCGTTTAGTGCATGACTTTTTATTCAGTGCTCTGCATCGTTCCTTGGCACAGGTCAGACCTGCCACGAATAACCATGACACCATAGACAGCCCATTCCACGCTGAAAGCCCAACAGGTTACGCCGCACCTAGCGCATACCCGTTACCCAACACTGCGCCTGCACCCTCTTACTTGCCAACCGAACAAACATCACTGCCGTTTAATGTCGCGGAAACAGTCAATGCCTATTCCGCGTTACATCCACAAGATACGCGCGGCGTATTGTCTCCAGCCGACACCTCAACCATGCCGCCACTAGGATTTGCTATCGCACACTTACACGATATTTATATTTTGTCGCAAACCGCGCAGGGTATCGTATTAGTCGATGCTCATGCCGCTCATGAACGCATTACTTATGAACGCTTGAAACAGCAATGCCAACAAGGTGCTATTGCCAGTCAACCGTTATTACTGCCGATTAAAATCAGCGTCAGCGCGGCAGAAGCTGAATTAGTCGAACAACAGCACGAATTTTTTCTCTCGCTAGGTTTTGAACTCACCCGCGCAGGACTGGACACCATCGTATTACGCGCCAGCCCTGCGTTATTAGCAGGTACAGATGTAGTAGGTTTAATCACCGATGTATTGGCGGACATCAATGCACAAGGCATCAGCGAACGCATACAAAACCTGTCTAATGAATTATTAGCCACCATTGCCTGTCACAGTGCAGTACGCGCCAATCGCCGTTTGACCATCACTGAAATGAATGCCTTACTGCGCGACATGGAACACACCGAACGCAGCGGGCAATGCAATCACGGTCGTCCGACGTGGGTCGCCTTATCCAAGCAGGATTTAGATAAATTTTTCCTGCGTGGTCAGTAGCGAGCAACGCCTTTATTTATGAATACACCTATTATGGAAAATCTCCCCCCTACCCTGTTTTTAATGGGGCCGACTGCGTCTGGTAAATCGGCATTAGCCGTCCAACTGGCGCACGCACTGAATGGCGAAATTATCAGCGTGGATTCGGCACTGGTATTTAAAGGCATGGACATCGGCACGGCAAAACCGACGCTGGAAGAACGCCAAGGCATCGCGCATCATTTGATAGACATTATTGATCCCAGTGAGTCGTTTTCTACAGGACAATTCCGCAATCAGGCTCTTGCGCTGATGGCGGATATAAATCAACGCGGCAAGCTGCCGATTTTAGTCGGTGGTACGATGCTGTATTTTAATGCCTTGAGCAATGGCTTGGCGGTATTGCCTGTTGCCGATCCTGTCATTCGTGCGCAACTTGACTTAGACTTAATCGAATTGGGTAAAGACGCGCTGCATCAACGTTTAGCATTAGTTGATCCCGCCGCAGCCGCGCGGATTCATCCGAATGATCCGCAACGTGTACAGCGGGCATTAGAAGTGTATGCAATTAGCGGTAAGTCGCTCACCTCATTTTTTACCGCCGAACCTGTCATTAAGCTGCCTTATCGGGTGATTAAAATCATCATTGCGCCCTCAGAGCGTAACATTCTGCACGGTGTGATTGCCCAGCGGTTTATGACTATGCTGGAGCAGGGCTTTATCGCCGAAGTCGAAACACTCTACCAACGTGGCGATTTAAATGACACCATGCCCGCAATACGCGCAGTCGGGTATCGGCAGGCGTGGTCTTATTTACACGGTGACATCGACAAAGCCACCCTAATAGAAACTGCCATTATTGCTACGCGGCAACTGGCAAAACGGCAATTTACATGGTTGCGCAAAGAGACCGACGCACTGTGTTTTGAGACGGGACAACCGAATTTATTAGCCGAAGTATTGGCGGCTTTAGCAAAAATCACTCAGGAGTCATGATGCAAAAATTACCTACAACACTTTATCGTAATGAGCAGGTCAGAGAATTAGAACAGCTTGCTATGCTACAACACGGTATCGACAGTTTTGAATTAATGAGTTGTGCAGGCTATGCGGTGTTTCAAGAACTGACCCGTCGTTGTCCTGATGCACAATCAGTCGCCGTATTTTGCGGGGCGGGCAATAACGGCGGTGACGGTTATATTATTGCCTCTTTATTATTGAGAGCAGGCTTCACGGTGTGCGTGGTCACTATCGTCGATCCTGAAAAACTCAAAGGCGACGCGCTGACCGCCTACCAACACTATCTCGCCGCACACGGTGTGGTTGTGCCTTTTCAAGCCGATCTGGATTTGCACGCCGATGTCATTGTTGATGCTTTGCTGGGTTCAGGCTTGAATAACCCTGTTACAGGGCGTTATGCAGAAGCCATTACCATCATTAATAACAGTCCTGCTTTTGTACTGGCGGTGGATATGCCCTCAGGCTTGGATGCCAATACGGGTAATATTATGAATGTTGCCGTTAAAGCCGACGTAACCGTAACGTTTATCGCACTCAAACAAGGTTTATTTACAGGACAGGCGGCGGATTATTGCGGCGAACTGTGTTATGCGTCCTTAGCCATACCCGAAGCGGTATTTGCAAGCCAGACCGTTGCCGCCGTGCGCGTAATTCATCAGCCATTGCCGCGCCGCCGCCGTTGTTCGCACAAAGGCGATTACGGTCATGTCCTCATTATCGGCGGTGAACACGGTTATTCAGGTGCAGCACGTCTGGCAGGACACGCTGCGTTACGCACGGGCGCGGGTTTAGTGAGTATCGCAACGCGTAGCAGTCACGCGGATTTGATGAATATCGACTGCCCTGAATTGATGTGTCATGGCGTGGAAACCGCCGAACAACTGATGCCACTGCTGGAGAAAGCCAGTGTCATCGCTATCGGCACAGGATTGGGGCAAAGCGATTGGGCAAGCGAATTATTAACAGCGGTATTCATTGCACAAAAACCGCTGATTATTGATGCTGATGGTTTGAATGTGTTGGGGAAAATATTGGGTAATAAAGAAATGCCCTTCCATGACTGTATTTTAACCCCGCACCCAGCCGAAGCCGCGCGTTTATTAAACTGCACCACCGCCGCCATACAACAGGATCGCTTTGCCGCTGTCAAAGCTCTGCAAGCAAAATATCACGGCGTGACTCTGTTAAAAGGCTCAGGCACATTGATTGCCAGTAGCGAAGAAATCGCGGTGTCGAATACAGGTAATGCAGGCATGGCATCAGGCGGTATGGGTGATGTTCTGACGGGTGTAATAGCGGGCTTGGTCGCGCAAGGCTTAAGCCTGCAAGAAGCCGCACAGCAAGGCGTTTATCTGCACGGTAAAGCCGCCGAGCAAGCTGCTGAAGCAGGTGGCGAACGCGGCTTAATCGCCAGCGATTTAATGCCTTATCTCAGATGTAATATGAATAACCTGAGTTCGATATAAAAAATTTTGTCCACGAAAGGCACGAAAAAGATTAAAAATGGTAGTTTATTAAATCTGTTGTTTTTGCTTTTAGACATGACTGCCAGTCCTCGAAGGACTGGCAGTCATTCATGCTGTTGTAACAGGTTTAAGTCATTACCTTTTATTTTTCGTGTCTTTCGTGCTTTTCGTGGACTATGGCTTTTTCATAAGCGCGATTGATTAAATCACGCTGTTACCATCAACAAAACGCACACCTGAAAACACATGAAAAAATACCTAGCATCAACCGAAGCCACCGAACAATTCGGTGCCGCCTTATGGACACTGTTACCTCAACAAGGGGTAATTTTTTTACAAGGCGATTTAGGCATGGGTAAAACCACGCTGGTACGCGGCTTCTTAAGAGCCGCAGGTTTTACGGGCGCAGTCAAAAGCCCGACCTTCACATTAGTTGAAGAATATACGCTGGATGAGCGCAAAATTTTTCATTTTGACCTATACCGCTTAAATGATCCTGAAGAATTGGAATGGATGGGCATTCGTGATTATTTTGACCAAAACACCCTGTGTTTTATTGAATGGGCAGAACGCGGCACAGGATTTTTACCCGAACCCGATATGGTTATTTCCTTAACTGTCCAAGACTTAGGGCGCAATATCAGTTTTTACACACCATCACGCGCTTAAAAAATTTTTTATCTATTGTGGAAAAACAATGACATACTGCTATAATCTAATCCAGATTATTACTTTTGTGGATTGTAGCCATGAGAAATCATTGGAAAGGTTTTTTTGTCTTTGGATTATTAACATTATCACTGCCCAGCCATGGAGAAGCGGTCGATATTAATTCACTACATTATTCACAAGCGGCAAAACAAACCCGCATGGTCTTTGATGTCAGTGCATCACCGAAACATCGGGTTTTTGTAAAAAATTCGCAACTGGTCATTGATATTAACAATGCCAAGTTGGAACAAGCCTTAACGCAACCCAGCGCGTCACATCCTTTGTTCGCTAAAATCCACGTTTTAGAAAAAACCAAAGACAATGTACGCATTGCGGTTGATTTAAAAAAACCCATTACTGCTAAAAATTTCTCCTTAAGCTCCAATAATAAAGACGAACACAAATTAATTATTGATTTAATCAGCAAAAATTCAACACTCACTGCTGATAACAAAGAGATTGCCAGTAAAGCCACAGCTGAACCCAGCAAAAAAGAAGTCTTAGAGCATAAAACAGTACCTGTCGCGCCACCCGCCGAACCAACCAATATGTTCGCGGTATTCACTGGTAACAATAAAGCAGCCAAATTACAAACTGTTGCCCAGCAAGTCTCCAGCAAACATGACAAAATTGTGATTGCCATAGATGCAGGTCATGGTGGCGAAGACCCTGGTGCGCACGGCACGAACGGCACGGAAGAGAAACAAGTGGTATTTGCTATCGCCAAAAAACTGGCAAAGCTGATTAACTCACAACCCGACATGAAAGCCGTTATGGTGCGTAAAGGCGATTATTACGTCGGTCTGCGCAAAAGAATGCAGATTGCCAGAGCCGCACACGCCAATTTATTTATCTCCATTCATGCTGATGCTTTCCAAGACACCACCGTTAAAGGCTCATCGGTTTATGTGTTGTCACGCAGCGGCGCGTCCAGTGAAGCAGCGTTATGGCTGGCAAAAAGTGAAAATGCCTCTGACCAGATTGGCGGCGTAAGTCTGGAAGATAAAGAAGATGTATTAGCGTCGGTGTTACTGGATTTATCGCAAAGTGCGACTGAACAAGCCAGCGTTGATGTGGCGAACAGCGTATTAAAAAATTGCAGTGCCGTGGGCGAAATGCACAAAAATGTCGTACAAAATGCAGGCTTCATGGTGCTGAAATCACCCGATATTCCGTCTATTTTAGTAGAAACCGCCTTTATCTCTAATCCCAGCGAAGAAGAAAATTTATTAAATACTGAATACCAAACCAAAATGGCAGGTGCTATTTTTGGCGGTGTGCGTGACTACTTCAAATCAAATACACCCATTGTTGATACCAAGGTTGCAGCTCTGTAGCCAGTGTAGATTGGGGTGAAGCTCTACGAACCCCAACAAATTCGATTGACTGTTGGGATTCGTACCTCATCCCAACCTACACCTTTTTTAAAGCATGAACTACTTTCCCGCACCGCCCAGCCCTGAAAACAACTACCTCAGCAATCACATCGCACTCATCAGCCAGAGTTTTCAGAATTTACTCGGCTATCCACTGCTGCCTGATACCGACAACTTAGCCGAACGCCTGTATAACGCGCCGTTTGTGTTGCTATCGCATAATACCGATACAGATCCGATTTTTAATTACGCCAACGAGCAAGGTTTACAACTGTTTGAACTGAACTGGCAACAACTTATCAATCTGCCCTCACGCGCTTCCGCAGAACCGATTAATCAGGCGGCACGCGCTGAATTAATGCACCAAGTCACCACGCGCGGTTTTATAACCGACTATCAGGGGGTGCGTATTTCCCGCACAGGCAAACGTTTTGCAATACGCAATGCCATCGTGTGGAATCTCACCGACTCCAGCGGCGCGTATCAAGGGCAAGCCGCCTGTTTTTCCGATTGGACGGCTTTATAATGTCTGGCTCACGCCGCCGTGTCGCGTGGGTTTTTATTGTTATCGTGCTGTTGCCTGTGATGTTGTCGCTGTGGGTGTGTTACCGAAGCGCGAACGCGATACCGTTGCTGGTTTATGTGTTGATGGGTATCGGCACTTTTTTACTGTATCGCGTCGATAAAAACCGTGCGATACACGGGCAATGGCGAATTCCTGAATCCAGTTTACAGTTATGCGCGTTATTCGGCGGCTGGAGTGGTGCGTTACTCGCGCAACAATACTTACGTCATAAAAACCGCAAAGTCTCTTTTCAACTGGTATTTTGGCTGATTGTGAGCGTTCATTTGCTGGTGTGGGGCGATTGGCTGCTGTTTAAACAGCATTTTTTCTATGCACTACTGGGTAATTTTTAGTTATTTGCTCTGTAACACATAATCGCCTTGCCAATCATCGGCAGGCGGAGTGTTCATATACAGTTGGCAACGCGCCAGTAATAACGGGGCAACGCGATCTTCTGGTGTGCTGGGTATCAACTGTTCAAGCAGCACAATAGCTTCGGCAAATTGCCGTTGGCTATATAGATGAAACGCACGTTGATAATCGTCAATCTGCTGTAATTTTTCGGCGGACACCGTGCCGATATTACCCACCAATTCATACAGCCGAATCGGAATCGCTTTACCCGCCAACACCGCATAATCAAGCAGGCGCGTCACAAAATGGTCTTTTACTTGCTGGTAGGTAGGTTCAGTGATAAGTACCGATGTACCATAAAATTTATTCGCCGATTCCACCCGACTGGTCAGGTTGACATTATCGCCAATCACCGTGTAACTCATCCGCGCATCGGAACCCATATTGCCGACAATCACTTCGCCCGTATTGATACCAATGCGAGTATGAAATGCCAGATCTAACTCTGCCGCACGCCATTTCTGATTGAGTTGCTGAATCTGTTGCTGACAGGCTAACGCCGCTTGACAGGCTTTAACCGCAGGGTCGTCAACCGCACGCGGCGCACCCCAGAATGCCATCACGCCATCACCGATATATTTATCTACCGTCGCCTGATTTTGTAATAAACAGGCATTCATGACATTAAGATATTCGCCCAAAAATGCCACCAATACTTCTGGTTCTAATTTTTCCGACATGGTGGTGAAATTGGCTATATCAGAAAAAAAGATAGTCAGGGTCTTTTTTTCGCCGCCCAATTTGGCATCCACGCCCAGTTCAATCAGTTCCTGTACTAAATCGGCAGGTACATACTTTCTAAAAGAACGTAAACCGCGTTTCATGTTCTCCAGCTGTTGTACCATGCTGTCAATTTCACGAATCCGTGAGAACACTTTTACCTCACTATCCAGTTCAAAATGACGCACTTTCTCCATTTCCATCGCCAATTGCGATAACGGCTGGCGAATACGTCTGGCAATAAGAAAACCGATGGGCAACATCAATAACGCAACGACAACGGAGATAACGTATACGCTGATTTTGTAATTCAGTTCATGCGCAATAACATTTTGTGCCGAGACATCAATACCGATAATGCCATCCAGTTTACCAGTCGAGGTAAAAATAGGCGCGTAGGCAGATAACCAAACGCCCCAATTGTCCGCCGTCGGTTCAGGTTCAGAATAGGCTATTTTATTTCCCGCAACCGCATTCAGCGCGTTTTTAAGGGTATTGGATGGATTGGGATAAATCTGCCCTGTGGGACTGAGATTATTTTCCGACGCATCGACCACAAACATGATTTGTTCGTTGTCGATTTTACGCATAGTGTACACATTAGCTATCCCTGTACCGCGCCGCCGCATTTCCATCAACTCGTTTTGCAGCTGTTTAAAAGCGTGACTTTTTTGATCGGTAGCGGTTTGTATTTGACTGTGCAGATCGCCATCAAGTTTACTCGCCATAATATTGACGGCATCGGTTAATCGAAGACGTAATTCTTCCCGAATAAAATCACCCACTTCGTGGGAGGTGACAATGCTTAACATCATTGCACCCAATAGCGTCAAGCCACAAAATGCCGACGTTAAGGTCAAGCGCAAGGTGTATTTTCTAGGTGAGGTTTTTTTGTTCGCGCGGGATTTTTTCATCATGTTTATTATTGCTTAAAACTCAAGTGTTGCCGATGCCATACCTTGCAACCACATTTTATTACCGCCCAAATATTGCTTACCTGCTTCATCGGGTACAAAGGCTTCAATGCCTGCTGATAAACCAAGCATATCATTGACTTGCCAATCGGCGAGTAAATTGACTTCATTGCCATAATCGGCGGAAGTCAACGCCAGTGCGTCAGGTTTGACAAAGGTATAATTCAGATACACCAAGTTTAACGCAAGGCTTTCATTAGGTGTCAGTACCAGCTTACCGACATGAGTCATCAAGTTGGAATTGCTCAGCACAAACTCGCCGTTAATTTCCCCCTGAAACCACGTTCCCCACGTTGAAAACCCAGGTGACATACTGTCAAAACCTTCATCTTGAATGGCGTAACGGTAACTTATCGTCGGTTGCCAGAATAAATCCTGCCGTTTATATTCAATTTGCCCGAAGCCGCCCGACGCATGAATGCTTTTTTTGTCGGCTGATTCAGGGGTAGTAATGGTATCAGCATTGGTTTGATAAGCATATTCGGCACTGACCGTCACATCAGGGTGCGGCGAAAAATCGGCGCGGGCATCATAAGTATCATTATTGATACTGGCTTCACCATAATTAATCGTCGAACCTTCATCGTGCAGCGGACGGCTATTGGTGGTATTGACGTAACTTACGCCCACCTTGGCATTCTTGGCGACTTTATATTCTACATTCGCGCCGTCATAATTTCTTTTTTCGGCAGGATTCAGCGGACGGGTTTCTAAATGGAAGCCCTCGGTAGTCACGCTTTTCACATTGATTTTCGCGATAACGGTATCATTAAATGCCGTTCTTGGATTTATCCAGCCCGCGCCCCGATTGCCGCCATTATCCGCACCGTAATGGATTAAAAATCCAGAGCCTAATTTATAGTCCTGTCTACCACCCGATATATCAATCGCGTCTTTACCCAATTGCTTGAATACATTGCCCGACTTCCAGCCGACATACAGATTTTCGGTCATATTTTCGTCACGGTAATTATCATAACGACCCGATTCGGTGTAATCGGATTCCTGAAAATACATATCGGCATTTTTTTGAGTATAGCCTGAAGGATCATGCCCCGATGTGCCGCTATACACATAACTGAAACCACCGTACAACGTGCTGTCGCTGGGTAAATTAACCGTAGCTTCTACTTTAGGTGTCGCGCTTATCTCGACAAAACCATTGCTCAGATTGGCATTATCAGGACTGCCCGACAAATTATTAACCTCACCAAAGGTCGCGGTCTGCACGGTTAATCCCGCAGACAATCTACCCAGCTCAGTATCATAGACTGGGTAATCAGCAACAGCGGCAGTCGCAAACGTGCTTGCCAATAAACTCCAATAAATTTTTTGCGTTATTTTTACCATCATCCAAGGTGAATTATTCAGTAGTAACGTGTAGTTATTTAGTGTAGTCACGAAGCCGAATAATGCCACCTTAACGTCATCATCTGCGGCATAATGAAGCAAATGCTTATGCGCTATGCTATGATAAACCGACCGTATTGATTGGTAATGAGGCCAATACGGTCAATCAATCATTCACACACTGGAGGAATATAACAATGACAAAAATTTTAAATGAAGTGTTAAGTGCTAATCGTGATTATGTAGCAGGTTTTGATAAAGGTGATTTAGCAATGCCCCCCGCACGGCAGTTTGCGATTTTAACCTGCATGGATGCGCGTTTAGACCCTGCAAAATACGCAGGTTTATCAGAAGGTGACGCACACGTTATTCGTAATGCAGGCGGTCGCGCGAGTGATGATGCAATACGTTCACTGGTCATTTCTTATAAATTATTAGGCACGCGCGAATGGTTTGTGATTCATCACACCGATTGCGGCATGGAAACCTTCAACAACGACATCATGAGCGATTTACTGGCAAGCAGCTTAAAAACTGCGTCGGTTGATGCCAGTGGCTGGCATGATTGCTGTGAAGGCGGCGGTTCAACCGACGGCAAATACATTAACTGGCTGACCATTAAAGATCAGGCAGAAAGCGTACTGGAAGACGTAAAACGCATTAAAGCCCATCCATTAGTGCCTTCCGATATTCCTGTGTATGGTTATATCTACGATGTTAAATCAGGTCGTTTAATTGAAGTACCTGAAGCAACAGCGGCTGGAAAATAAGCAGTCAGTAGCTCGCATGGATTAACCACGCCATGCGAGCTACGCACTCAGTCTCTACCGCTTGGAATAACGCCCACCCGAAAAGCGCATGATAAAAATTAACGACAAGGATTTTGGTATTAAGCGAAAATACCGTCATTGCTGAATGTTATTTAGGAATTATCATGAGCCACCCGCATCACACTCCAGTACCCAATCGCCAAACACTGTACGTCGCTATCGCGCTGGTCTTAGGTATCATCGTGGGTGAATTACTCAATTTGAACTTGGCAAAGGGCAGTCCTGCGCTCGTGCAGATTTTAGAAATTCTGACCGTATTAACCGATATTTTCTTACGTCTGGTGAAAATGATTATCGCGCCGCTGGTGTTTGCCACCTTGGTGGTCGGTATGGCGAAAACAGGCGATGTTAAAACCGTCGGACGAATCGGCATTAAAGCCATGTTGTGGTTTTTTTCCGCGTCCTTATTCAGTTTGTTACTGGGTATGCTGCTGGTTAATGTGTTTCATCCTGGTTCTTCGTTACATATTGCCTTGCCGCCTGTTGATGCCAGTACGGGCTTGGTGAATGTGAAGCCGACCTTGACTAATTTTGTCGCGCATATTTTTCCGAAAAGCATTATTGAAGCAATGGCGAACAATGAGATTCTGCAAATTGTAGTGTTTTCCATGTTTTTCGGCATTGCCTGTGCATCGTTAGGCGAACTGGCACACCCTACGGTGAAATTACTTGATTCGCTGTCTCATGTGATGCTGAAAGTCACCAGCTATGTAATGCACTACGCGCCCGTTGCGGTGTTTGCGGCAATGGCGGCGGTGATTGCGCAAAATGGCATCGGGGTATTGTTGAGCTATGGGCAGTTTATCGGTGAGTTTTATTTTGCCTTATTATTACTGTGTACGTTGTTGGGCTGTTTTTCCACCTTGTTTATCGGACAACGTATCTGGTCTTTATTACGCCATATTCGTGAACCAATGTTACTGGCATTCGGTACGGCAAGCAGTGAAAGTGCGTACCCCAAACTATTGCAACAATTAGAACGCTTTGGTTGTGATGAAAAAGTCTGTGGTTTGGTATTGCCGCTGGGTTATTCATTTAATCTGGACGGCAGCATGATGTACATGACCTTTGCAACCCTGTTTATCGCTCAGGCTTACGGTATTGATATGCCGCTGGGCGAACAGCTGATGATGTTGCTGGTACTGTTGTTTACCAGTAAAGGCGTAGCGGGCGTGCCCAGAGCGTCCCTGATTGTCATTGCCGCTACGCTGTCGATGTTTGATATTCCCGAAGCGGGTTTATTGTTATTGCTGGGTATAGATCAAGTGTTGGACATGGGACGCAGTGCAACTAATGTATTCGGCAACAGTATTGCCAGTGTGCTGGTGAGTCGATGGCAGGGTGCATTAAAATAGAATAGGCTTTAAATTAATAATGCTTTAGTTGTCCTCAGTGTGTGCGTAGAATAGTTGCTTCATTAGTACACTTTAATATAGGAAAAGATGATGAAACAACTAAAGCTAGCCGCCGTATTACTGGGTTTGTCGCTATTTGGCAGTGCTGTTTATGCTGATGTTACATTACAATCCACCGCAGAAATGGAAGGCACTTGGAAGCTGCAAACCAGCAAAAATACCTTAACCGATAAAGCTCCTGTGACGCGCGAAGATACTTGGATATTTAAAGATGGCAAAGTAACGATTGTACATATTCCGCGTGAAGGAAAATATTACGACCAACCGCCCGTCAGTTACGAAATAGAAGAGGGTAAATTAAAAATTGCACTGGTCGGCAATAACCGCTTTGATGTGTTTACTGTCGTGGAAAAAGACGACAAAAATATGACGCTGAAAGGAAAATACGGCGGTTATTATTTCTTTGATAAAAAATAATATTTAATTCCCGCTTCGTAAGTCGGAAACAGTCTGCTTGAGCAACCGCGAACACAGACGTTTCCGACAAAACGGCATCAATTATCAGAAATGCCCACCCCGCGCTACGCTTGGAGAGGCTTATTCTGACCTGCAAAGCTTAACGGCTATGAATCTCCGCGTGTAACGCTAAATACTCAATGGTCAGTTTATGATTAGGCATATAGTGAATCAACGGCTTGGATTCAGTGTGTGATTCTCTGATTTTAATCGACGGCGAAATCATTGAACTTAACACGGGTAAACCTTCGGCAATCAGTTCATCCACTAATATGCGCGGTAAATTAGCCTGTTTTTGGAATTGATTCACCACGATACCTTCAATTTCCAGATTTTGATTATGATCGGCTTTCACTTCGGTTAATGCAGTCATCAACGTGTATAAGGCTTCTCTGGAAAACGTATCGCAATCAAATGGAATCAAGCATCTATCCGCCGCAATCAATGCCGATTGGCTGTAAAAATTTAAAATCGGCGGCGTGTCGATATAAATACAATCAAAACCTTCCAGTTTTTCCAGTGCTTCTTTTAATTTAAAAATTTTAAAACGTGATTCCAAGCGACCTTGTAACGGCTCAAGTTCTGGATGCGAGGGAATAACATATAAATTCGGAAACGGAGTTTCGTGAATTACGCCCTCTAAACCCGTGCTGTTATTGTTGCCGAATAAAGAAATACTCAAACAATCTTTAAAAAAATGGGCAATAGTTTTGTCGCTGTCGGTGACTTTTTGCCCTAATAAGTATTGCGTGGAATTACCTTGTATATCTAAATCAATCACGAGCGTGCGCTTGCCTTCAACTGCACTGATAGCGGCTAAATTACAGGTAATGGTGGATTTTCCGACCCCGCCTTTTTGGTTGAATATGACTCTGCGCATTGTTACGATCCTGTGAAATCAGTAGATAAAATTAAATTATAAGGTTTAGTTGTTGAATATCAAACGCGAATAAAGGTAGTCGCATGACATTTTGGACACTCTGGAATTTCACTGGGTGTTTTAAAAGCAATTTCTTTACCGCATTCGTCACAAATAAACGTGCCCGGAAAAGTAATATCGCCACTGTGATAAGTGTGTTTAGTGGCTAATTGTTTGATTTTTTCCAGTTCAATACGGGTTTTGTCCGCCAGACTTAAAAACGCATCCAAAATGAATTTTTCAATCAGCTCCACATCAAACTTGAACCATTCGGATAATGAATCATTATCGGCTTTATGCTCCAAACCCTGCGCCGCGTGTTCAATATCGCGTTGTACATAGCTGGAGACTTTATCCAGTTCTTCGTCAGTTAATTCGTTGGTTTGGCTGGTTTTCTCTTTAGAAATTTCCACCGCTTCAGAAAAGCTGTGCAACGTATCTTCCATTGCCTCATGCAAATGCTGCATGAATTCGCTGTAGGCTTTGATTAATTTGTCTTTGTTCATAGTATGTCACTCCTGATTATGTGGTTACACGCTATTCTAACGCTTTTAATAAATAAAAGCCGATAGTGATAACAAAAACACTTAGAACCTGCTCGACATAAGAAGCTCTTGTCCACGAAAAACACGAAAAGCACGAACAATAATTGCATTACCGCATCTTGGTGAAAGGTTGGATTTATTTTGCCATTGCAACCTGAAAACATAGTCTAAAATGTACAACAATCTCCAACTTCTTTATCTCGAAATATTATGAAATCAACACGCAAAATCACCGTCGGCTTAGCCCTGACAACCTTACTGGTCGCCTGCTCCACATACCAGCCCATTGAGACACCGACTGTTATCACACCCGTAAAACCACAGGTTCAAACCAAGCCGAATTACCTCCCGCCCATTAACCCGCTGGGCGAAAGAACCGTAGACGACATTGTGCAAATTTACGGCGCGAACGCGACACGCAAACTAAACGCCTATTTCACCAAAGCCAAAGTATCTTTTCCGCCCAAAGAAATTACCATCGTCGCGTTAAAACAGGAACGGAAACTGGAACTGTGGGCGAGAGACAACAAAGAATTCCGCCTGATTCACACCTACAACATTCAGGCAGCCAGTGGCGTAGCGGGGCCAAAATTGCGCTTGGGCGACAAGCAAGTGCCAGAAGGTATTTACCGCATCGACGGACTGAATCCTAACAGCCATTACCACCTGTCCATGAAACTCAACTACCCGAACGAATTTGATTTACTTCATGCAGAAATGGAAGGACGCACCGAACCGGGATCAGATATATTCATACACGGCAGAGCCGTCTCTATCGGTTGCCTTGCAATGGGCGATGAAACCATAGAAGAACTGTTTATCCTCACCACGCAAGTAGGCGCGGAAAATGTAAAAGTCGTCATCACCCCGCACGACCCAAGAATCAGCCCACTAACCGCTGATTCAGCACAACTACCACTATGGACAACGGAACTGTATGCCAATATTTCGCGTGAAATCAATGCCCTGTCAACGACAGTGAAGTCGGCGCAATCAATGGGTTCACCATCAATGCTGCATTAATTGTCGTAGTCGTAGTTGTAGGCTGGGATGAGGTACGAATCCCAGCATTTTGTCATTATTTTGCTGGGATTCCTTTCGTCATCCCAGCCTACGGACCTCAATTCATTTAAAAGTCGAACCTAGCGTAGATATTTTCAATCCACAAGGTTATTTTAGGTCGAAGCGGTCGAGATTCATCACCTTGTTCCAAGCATTCACAAAGTCAGTCACAAACTTCTGTTTGCTATTTTCAGAAGCGTACACTTCGGCAATAGCCCGAAGCTCCGAGTGCGACCCGAAAATCAAATCGACTGGGGTAGCAGTCCATTTGACCTTACCCGTCTTGCGGTCAATGCCTTCATAAATGCCTTCAGAATTGGTTGACTTCTGCCACTTGGTGGACATATCGAGCAAATTTGAGAAAAAGTCATTGCTCAATACGCCAAGTTTATCCGTAAAAACACCCTGCTTGGATTCTGCGGAATTCGCGCCTAAAACGCGCAGACCGCCAACCAGAACAGTCATTTCAGGGACGGTCAACGTCAGCATATTGGCTCTATCAACCAGCATTTCGGTTGGTGACAGCAAGTTGCCTTCGGCGTAGTAGTTGCGGAAAGCATCTGCTTTTGGCTCAAGCACGGCGAACGCATTCACGTCTGTTTGCTCTTGGGATGCGTCCATGCGTCCTGCTGTAAAAGGAACTTTTACTGGGTAACCTGCTGTCTTGGCAGCTTGCTCAACCGCAGCAACGCCACCTAAAACAATCACATCCGCCAGCGACACTTTTTTACCTTTTGACTGTGCTTTGTTAAAGTCGTTTTGAATGCCTTCTAACTGCGTCAAAACCTTAGCAAGCTCACCCTGATTATTAACTGGCCAGTCTTTTTGGGGTGCTAGGCGAATACGACCGCCATTAGCTCCGCCTCGCAAATCCGTACCACGAAACGAAGCCGCAGAAGCCCAAGCGGTTCGAACCAGTTCGGGTACAGTCAGACCCGATTTAAGAATTTTATTCTTGAGATTTTCAGTGTCTTTAGCATCAATCAGCTTATGGTCAACTGCTGGAACGGGATCTTGCCAAATCAGCTGCTCGGTGGGTACTTCGGTGCCAAGGTAACGTGTTCTAGGCCCCATATCACGGTGAGTGAGCTTGAACCATGCCTTGGCAAAGGCAAGTTCAAATTCTTTTGGGTTCTCCAGAAAACGTTTCGCAATTGCTTCGTAATTCGGATCGGTTTTCAGTGCGATGTCGGTGGTCAACATGATGGGCGCGTGTCGCTTATCTTTATCGTGAGCATCTGGCACTAAAGTTGCCGCCGCTTCATCCTTGGGAATCCACTGTGTCGCTCCTGCGGGGCTTTTGGTCTTGACCCATTCGTACGCAAATAGATTAGTTAAGTATTGGTGCGTCCATTCCGTTGGCTTCATCGTCCAAGCACCTTCTAACCCACTGGTAATCGTGTCGCCGCCGTGTCCTTTTCCGCATTTGTTTTGCCAGCCAAGCCCTTGTTCCTCAATCCCAGCCGCCGCAGGCTCTGGACCTACACATTCAGCTGGTTTTCCATTGCCATGCGCTTTACCGAAAGTATGTCCGCCCGCGATCAGTGCCAGCGTTTCTTCGTCGTTCATCGCCATACGCGCAAACGTTTCACGAATATCTTTAGCCGCCGCCATTGGATCAGGATTGCCATTAGGCCCTTCTGGATTCACATAAATGAGCCCCATCTGAACTGCTGCCAGTGGATTATCCAGTTTTCGCTCTCCCTTGTAGCGTTCATCCGCGAGCCATTTTTTCTCAGGTCCCCAATAGACAAGATCGGCTTCCCAGTCATCTGTGCGTCCGCCCGCAAATCCAAACGTTTTGAAACCCATTGACTCCAAAGCAACATTGCCTGTTAGTACCATCAAATCAGCCCAAGAAATGCTATTCCCGTATTTTTGTTTGATTGGCCAAAGCAAACGTCTCGCTTTATCCAAATTTGCGTTATCGGGCCAACTGTTTAGCGGCTCGAATCGCTGTTGACCGCCACCCGCTCCGCCACGTCCGTCAGCCATGCGGTAAGTACCCGCACTGTGCCACGCCATTCGAATAAAAAACGGCCCATAGTGACCGTAATCCGCAGGCCACCAGTCTTGGGAGGTTTTCATCAAATCACTGATGTCTTTCTTCACTGCCTTAATATCGAGCTTGTTAAATTCTTTAGCGTAGTTGAACGCGGTGTCCATCGGACTGGACTCGGTTGCGTGCTGACGAAGCGGAGCTAAATCAAGTCTTTCCGGCCACCAAAACTGATTCGACATCGTTTGCTGATCCGCAGAGCTTTTTGAAGGCGCAGGGTTTTCTGCGGAGTGAGCAACTTGGGAAAAAGCTATCGTCAACAGCACAACACTTGGTAATTTCATTTTCAACATAGTTATTCTCCTAATTCAATATCTACAAACAGCCTCTAAAGGCTGCTAATTTTTTCTGGCAAAAGGCTTAAACAAAACACAAAAAGTCTATTGGAACGGAACGAAAATCAACCGCTTAGCCTAAGTATATCAGGGCAATCGCGTTTGACTTTTAAAATTATTATTAAATCAATAGCTTATCATTAATTAAAGCATTTTTCTGGTTATTTTTAATTTTATCTTATTGATTGTTAATGGTTTTTTAATGCAATTGCCCTGCTAAGCATACCCTTTAAATCCATTAGCACAACTGCCATGTTATAAGATTTCGTCTCTCGCTGAGCATTTACCAACGCGATAAGATACACTATATAGGATATGCTGAGATATGAGAAGCGCGTCGTTCGAGTTGACGCGCCTCCTATCGTCGGCACATCCTATTTTACTGGATTGAATCCTGTAAAAAGCTATAAAGCGCGTGAAAATACCAAATACAAACATGAATACACTAACCCAGCTCCATGCTGATATTGATGCCCGCGTGCAAACGATCAGTGACGATAATTCAGATTGGCTGTGTCGCATGGGCTGTGATGGCTGTTGCCGACGGCTTGCGGAAATTCCCAGACTCACAGCAACCGAATGGGAGTTATTGCGGGATGGACTCGCCGCGTTGCCGCCTGAGCAGCTTTTGGAGATTGGTCGGGGCATTGCCGCGCTGACTGAGCAGACTGCACGCCCTGTCATTTGCCCGATGTTGAATCAATCGCTGGGGGCTTGCAGGGTGTACGCGCATAGACCTGTGGCTTGTCGCACTTACGGTTTTTATGTGCAGCGTGATAAGGGGCTTTATTGTACGGAGATAGCAGCGCGTGTGGCAGAGGGCGATTGGGCGACGGTGGTGTGGGGCAATCATGATGGGGTTGATCGCAGTCTCAACGCGCTGGGTGATAGCCGCGATTTGACCGAGTGGTTCGCGCTTTGGCAACAACCCGCTAATCCAACCGACATTTCTCACGTCTGCTTAGCTAATAAATGAAGGACTGGCAGTCATATTGCTGATTGTTATACTCACTTGACATTCAAAAACGTTAGCACTCAAGTTTCTAGTGGTCAGTCCATTTTATTATGACGGTGTGATAAAGACCTGCGAGGTTTTTAAAACCTAGCAGGTCT
>JAURYI010000055.1 GCA_030654015.1 Methylococcales bacterium
GGCTAATTTCGATGCTAATACGGTGTCGGTGTTGTTGCGTAATGCGGCAAACACGGGCTTTGATGCCAAAGTCGATGTTGCCACGGGGGTCGGTTCTGTCTCCGTGACCACAGGCGATTTTAACGGCGATGGTAAGCTCGATATGGCGGTGGCTAAAGGCTAAGCTGATACAGTGTCGGTGGTGCTGCGTAATGCGACAAACACGGGCTTTGATGCCAAAGTGGACTTTGTTACAGGTGCTAGTCCTTACTCTGTGACCACAGGCGACTTTAACGGCGATGGTAAGCTCGATATGGCGGTGGCTAATTTCGACGCTAATACGGTGTCAGTGTTGTTGCGTAATGCGGCAAATACGGGCTTTGATGCCAAAGTCGATGTTGTCACGGATATGGGTTCTATCTCTGTGACCACAGGCGATTTTAACGGCGATGGCAAACTCGATATGGCGGTGGCTAATTATTTTGCTAATACGATGTCGGTGTTGCTGCGCAATGCGGCAAACACGGGCTTTAATGCCAAAGTCGATTATGGTGCAGGAGTTACTCCTTACTCTGTGACCACAGGCGACTTTAACGGCGATGGTAAACTCGATATGGCGGTGGCTAA
The DNA here is from genome assembly GCA_030654015.1 of Methylococcales bacterium. Classification (GTDB taxonomy): domain Bacteria; phylum Pseudomonadota; class Gammaproteobacteria; order Methylococcales; family Methylomonadaceae; genus UBA4132. Next base: position 607 of record JAURYI010000055.1, read on the forward strand.
TTGGCAGGCTAATACGGTGTCGGTATTATTAAACAACGCCGACCCCAGCGCGACCTTAACCATTACCGATGTGTTGCCTAATACTGCTCCCACCTTAGGCGGCACATTCACCACTGCGGGTGCTGTCAACGATAACGCCACTACCACACCGTTCAGCAATGTCACGGTGAGCGACATAGAAAATAATAACGTCAGTATCACGATTACTTACGCCGCCGCGAACGGTACATTGACAGGCGCGGGGTTGACAGGGTCAGCGGGTAACTACACCTTAACGTCTGCCTCGTTAGCCACCGTACAAAGTAATTTACGCGCCTTGGTGTTTACGCCGACTGCCAATCAAGTCGCGGTCGGTTTAACGGTACAAACTACGTTTACGCTGACTCCGAATGACGGTACAGTCAACGGTACACCCAATGCGACCACCAGCGTTACCGCGACTTCTATCAATGACGCGCCTACTGCAACCAACCTCAATACACCTGAAACGTATACCGAAGATACCGCGCTGAATTTAACCGATATTGTTATCAGTGATGTGGATATTGTTTCAAGCAATGTCTATACCGCGATATTAACGCTGTCCAATACAGCGGCGGGCAGTTTAAGCACGGCAACCTCAGGTGCAGTGACTTCAACGTATAACGCAGGTACGGGTGTGTGGTCAGCCAGTGGCAGTAAAGCCGATGTCAACGCGCTGCTGGCGGGTGTCACGTTTAATCCTGCGCTGAATTTTAATGGTAGTTTCAATATAGCAACCAGTATTTCCGATGGTATCGCGCTAGCGGTCACAGGGACTAAAGCCTTAACAGGCATTGCGGTTAATGACGCACCGAGCTATATCAGCGATACCGTGCTTTCTATTAGTAATGGCGTGCTACTTTCCAGTGGCGATTTAACCACTACGCGCCCCACGCTTGAGGCGGATATTTTGTGGGATGGCACAGGGAGTGGTTCTCCTTTCTTAATCTATAACGGCAACCCCGTTTCTTCGGGTTATGGCTTAATTGGGCAAATTCTTGCCAATGGCACAATGGATGTTTATATCGTTGTTGGCGGTGTTACTGTAAACCCTGTTGCAAACATTGCGGCAAATACTTGGACACATATAGGTATTAGTTTAGATGCCAGTGGCAATTATCAGTATGCGGTGGGTTCAGCAACGGGGGCTATTGCTTTACCACTGCCTAATTTACAAGATACAACCGTTTCCATAGCGAACAGTCTAACGGGCGTTTTCCCTATGAATGGACAAGTTGATAATGTTGCTATTTGGAATGCCGCGTTGACCAGTACGCAAATGGCAAGTCATGGCTTATTAGTGGGTAACGAAGCCAATTTAGCGGGTTTATGGAAATTAGAAAATAATTTCAGCAATAGCGTTGCAGGGGGGCAAGCACTCACTGCCAGCGGTTCAACTTCATTTATCGCCATCCCTTTGCCACAACTTGCAAGCATTGCCGAAGATGCTACTCCCAGCAGTAGCGGCACAACCATTGCTAATTTAATACTCGCAATTTCTGTAGCAGACGCTGACCACGATAAATTGGGCGGTCTTGCAATCACAGGCAATAATGCAAATGCCAGCACGCAAGGCAGTTGGCAATATTACAATGGAACAAGTTGGACAAATATCAGTGTCACTGTCAGCTTGACCAATGCGTTACAACTTAATACCAGTACCGCGCTACGATTTATACCCGTGGCTAATTATAATGGCACACCCGACAGTCTCAGTGCTTATCTGATTGATAATTCAATCACATTTACTAATGCAAGCCTCATTGATTTAACTGGCTTAACAGGTGGTATTAATCATTACAGTGCCAGCACTGTTACCTTGGGAATTAATGTAATAGCGGTCAATGACGCGCCTGTAGGTGTGGGCAATTTGACCTTGGCGGCGGTCAATGAAAATACACTGTCACCTGCGGGTGCGGCGATTAACTCGTTAGTGGGGCTTAACTTTACCGATGTGGATGCAGGTGCGTTTTTAAAAGGCGTGGCGGTAGTCGGTAGCGGTGATGGTAACTGGCAATACAGTACCAATGGTGCTACCAATTGGTATAGTATCGGTACAGTGAGCCTTGCCAACACATTGGTATTAGCACCGACTACGTTAGTGAGGTATTTGCCCTTGCCCAATTATACGGGTACACCTCCTGCGTTGCAGGTGAAAGCCTTGGATGACACTTATGCGGGTAGTTTCAGTTCAACGGCAGGAGCAGAAACGCGCGTTACGCTGGACGCAACAGTAAATGGCGGTGCAACGGCAATTGCCAATGCAAGCAATACCATCAGCACCAGCGTGACCGATGTCAATCCTGTGATTGCCAATGCCACCGCATCACTGAATGAAAACAGTGTCGCAGGTACGACGGTTACTACAGTAACGGCAAGCAATGATACCAACGGGCTGATTTATTCCATTACGGGCGGCAATACCGATGTGGATGGTGATGGCAATTTAGCATTCAGCATCAATGCCAGTACAGGCGCGATTACCGTCAATGATGCGGACGATCTCAACTTTGAAACTACGCCTACTTTCAGTTTAACGGTCGCCGTTGATGATGAAGACGCGGATACCACTGCCGACAGTACCGCAACCATTACCGTCAATCTGCAAAATCTGGATGAAGTCGCACCCACCATTACCTCCAGCGCGACCGCCACCGCTATCAATGAAAACAGCGGCGCGGGGCAGGTGATTTATACCGCTACCTCAACCGATGTTACCGATTATGTTTCAGGTACAACGGCGTACAGTCTGAGCGGCACCGATGCCGCACTGTTTACCATTAACAGTTCTACAGGTGCAGTCACTTTAACGACTAATCCGAACTTTGAAGCCAAAGCTAGCTACAGCTTCAACGTAGTTGCGACCGATGCGGCAAATAATGCCAGTAGCAAAGCGGTTACCTTGGCAATTAACAATCTGGATGAAGTCGCGCCCACCATTACCTCCAGCGCGACCGCCACCGCTATCAATGAAAACAGCGGCGCGGCACAGGTGATTTATACCGCTACCTCAACCGATGTTACCGATTATGTTTCAGGTACAACGGCGTACAGTCTGAGCGGCACCGATGCCGCGCTGTTCAGCATTAACAGCACATCAGGTGCAGTCACCCTGACCGCCAATCCGAACTTTGAAACCAAAGCCAGCTACAGCTTCAACGTTATCGCCACTGATGCGGCAAATAATGCCAGCACCCAAGCAGTCACGCTGGCAATTAATGACCTCAATGAAGCACCGAGTGTGACTTCGGGCGGTACGCTGGGTGTTGCTGAAAACAGCACGGGTACGGTGTACACCGCGACAGGTACGGATCCTGATACTGCGCAAACCTTAAGCTGGACTATCAGCGGCACCGATGCGGCATTGTTCAGTATTAACAGCACTAGCGGTGCGTTGACGTTCAACACGTTACCTAATTTTGAAATACCCACTGATAACGGAGGGGATAATGTCTATGACTTAACGGTTATTGCCACCGATAACGGCACGGGTAATCTGACTGCCAGTAAAACCCTGATTATTACCGTGACCAATGTCAACGAAGCTCCGACTACCTCAGCCCCTTTCTCTATCAGCGTGATAGAAGATGTGGCATCGGCTCTGACAGGTATCAGCTTTGCCGATGTGGATGCAGGTAGTAGCTCCGTTACTGCTACGCTTGCGGTCAACAGCGGCACACTCAGTGCAACCAGCGGCGGCAGTGTGACCGTGACAGGTAGCGGCACGGCTTCGATGACTTTGGCGGGTACGCTGACTAATATCAATGCGTTTATTGCCAGTAGTGCGGTGAGTTTCACCACTGCGTTAAACAGCATCAGCAATGTGACGCTCAGTTCTTCACTCAATGACAATGGCAATTCGGGCAGTGGCGGCGCGTTAAGTTCTGCGGTTAGTGCCACTACGTTGACAGTGACGGGAATAGCCGATACGCCCTCGGTCGCCAGTCCCACCATCAACGAAGACATTGATTCAGGGGCAATTGCCATTACCCGTAATGCCGCTGACGGTGCGGAAGTCACGCATTATAAAATCACCAGCATCACAGGCGGTACGTTGTACAGTGATGCGGGTTTTACCACGGCGATTAGCGCAGACAGTTTTATTGCTTCCAGCGGTGCGACTACCAACGTGTATTTCCGTCCTGCCGCTGATTTTAACGGCGCGGCTGGGTTTACCGTACAAGGTTCGAGCAGTAATCTGGATGCGGGTTTGGGTGGTAATACCGCGACTTCCACCATTACCGTGAATCCTGTCAATGACGCGCCGACAGGGTTAGGTAATTTGACATTACTGGCGGTGGATGAAGATACCGTGTCCCCAGCGGGTGCGGCAATCAATACCTTAGCGAGGCTTAACTTTACCGATGTGGATGCAGGTGCATCGTTGTCGGGTGTCGCCGTGATAGCCAATACTGCTAATGCCAACACCCAAGGCGTGTGGCAATACAGCACTAACGGCACTAACTGGTATAACATCGGTACGGTGACGGGTAATAGTGCAGTAGCCTTATCGGCGACCAGTTTAGTGCGCTTTGTTCCCGCACTGAATTTTAACGGTACGCCACCCAGTTTGACGGTGCGCGCGTTGGATAACACTTACGCGGAAGGTTTCACGAACGGTGCAGTTTTAGTAACGACTAATGCCAACATTAACGGCGGTAGCAGCGGTATTTCTGCGAATACCAACACTATCAGTACAAGCATTGCCGCTGTTAATGACGCGCCCGTGTGGTCTGGCTTGGCGAATACAGTGAACTTTACCGAAGATAGCGCGGCGGTTGCCTTAGGTAGCGCGATTACGCTGTCCGATGTGGATTTAAATAGTCTGAGTTATGCCGATAGCACGCTGACATTAGTACGCAACGGCAACGCGAATGTCGATGATGTGTTTGCCAACACGGGTACATTGGGCGCATTGACACAAGGCGGCAATCTAACGGTCAACGGCATAGTGATAGGCACAATAACCAGCAATTCAGCAGGATTATTGACGCTAACCTTTAATGCCAATGCCACTAAAGCCTTGGTGAACAGCGCGTTACAGCAAATTACCTACAGCAACTCATCCAACACACCGCCTCCCAGCGTGCAGATTATGTGGCTGTTCAATGACAACAACACAGGCGCACAAGGAAAAGGCGCGGCATTCAGCGTGCTACGCAGTACCACAGTGACAATCACACCGACCAATGATGCACCGATTGCCGTGAATGACAATGCGACGCTAGTGAATAGCGGTACGTTGAGCGGTAGTCCGCTAGTTCAGCAATCATCAGGTAATGTGGTGTTTTTGAATAACCTGTCGGTATTATTCGATAATTTCCTAACCTCAGGTTCGCTGATTTTATTGAGCAATCTTAATAATGACATTGATTCAGACAGCAGCTATCTCTTTAAAGATAAAAGACAACTGCTTGACCATGACTATCGTGGTGATTATGCGTTGCCGCCCGTGCATTTAAGTTTATACGTTCCGTTGCGTTATCATATTATTTCTGTGGCGGGAGTATTGCCTCAGCAGACGCTGATAGCACAAGAGTTTTATGTGTTTAAAATACCGAACTGGCTGTTTCAACATCGTAATCCTTATGAAACTTTGAACTTTACCGCAACCCATCTTGATGGTACAGCGTTGCCTGAGTGGATAAAACTGAACCCTAAAACCCTGACGTTTTTTGGTTTAGCACCCAAAGGTGCGCAGGATGTGCGGGTGATGATGACGATAGGCGATCAGTACGGTAATAAAGTCCATTCAGTGTTTACCATTCACGTCACCGATAAAGTGCCTGCAAAAAATGTGGTCGGTGAGCAGCGCAGAGCGGTGGGTAAATCAGGCTTCACAGAACAATTGTATTCAGCAGGTAAAGTCAGTAAATTACACGAAAGCCGCCGATTACTGGACAGTTTAAATCACCTATAATTTTTCGACAGCGGGTTAAACAGGTTTGAGCATGACTGCCAGTCCTTAAAGGCATAGCTATCTACACAAATTAACAATGAAAAATAGTATCATAATAGAATGACTAAAAAACACTCACAAACATTGATGCACGCTTGTCCAAACGCTATCAGCAGCTGATTGAAGAATCCTT